>NZ_JACDCU010000521.1 GCF_013817365.1 Methylibium sp.
TACTTCGACATCGGCATCGCGGTCGGCTCGCCGCGCGGGCTGGTGGTGCCGATCCTGCGCAATGCCGACCAGATGAGCTTTGCCGACATCGAGAAGAAGATCGCCGAGTTCGGCCAGAAGGCCCGGGACGGCAAGCTCTCGCTCGACGACCTGACGGGCGGCACCTTTTCCATCAGCAACGGCGGCGTATTCGGCTCGATGCTCTCCACGCCGATCATCAATCCGCCGCAAAGCGCGATCCTCGGCGTGCATGCCACCAAGGACCGTGCCGTGGTCGAGAACGGCCAGGTCGTGGTGCGGCCGATCAACTACCTGGCGATGAGCTACGACCACCGCATCATCGACGGGCGCGAGGCCGTGCTCGGCCTGGTGGCGATGAAGGAAGCGCTGGAAGATCCGGCGCGCCTGCTGTTCGACATCTGAGGCGGCGCGCAACATGAGCAGCAACAAACAGTTCGACGTCGTCGTCATCGGCGCCGGCCCCGGCGGCTACATCGCGGCGATCCGGGCGGCTCAGCTCGGCTTCAACACCGCCTGCATCGACGAGTGGAAGAACGACAAGGGCGGCCCGGCACCGGGCGGCACCTGCACCAACGTCGGCTGCATTCCGAGCAAGGCGCTGCTGCAGTCGAGCGAGCACTTCGAGCATGCGGGGCATGGCTTCGCGGCGCACGGCATCGGTGTAGGCGAATTGAGCCTCGACTTGTCGAAGATGCTCGGGCGCAAGAACGCGGTCGTGAAGCAGAACAACGACGGCATCCTGTATCTCTTCAAGAAGAACAAGGTGACGTTCTTTCACGGCCGCGGCTCCTTTGCCAGGGCGAGCGAGGGCGGCTACGAGATCGCCGTTGCCGGCGCCGCGCCCGAAACCATCACCGGCAAGCACGTCATTGTCGCCACGGGCTCGAACCCGCGTGCACTGCCCGGCGCTCCCTTCGACGAGGACCGCATCCTCAGCAACGACGGCGCGCTGCGCATTGCGGCGGTGCCCAAGCGCCTCGGCCTGATCGGCGCCGGCGTCATCGGCCTGGAGATGGGCTCGGTATGGCGGCGGCTCGGTGCGGAAGTGACCGTGCTGGAGGCGCTGCCGAGCTTTCTGGGTGCAGTCGATGAGCAGATCGCCAAGGAGGCGCACCGCGCCTTCACCAAGCAAGGCCTGAAGATCGAACTGGGCGTGAAGATCAGCGAAGTGAAAACCGGCGGGGAAGGTGTGAGCGTTGCCTATGCCGACGCCAAGGGCGGTACGAAAACTCTGAACGTCGACAAGTTGATCGTTTCGATCGGGCGGGTGGCGAACACCACCGGTCTGAACGCCGAGTCGGTCGGCCTGCAGCTCGACGAGCGCGGCGCCATCACCGTGGACGACGACTGCCGCACGAACCTGCCCAAGGTGTGGGCGGTCGGTGATGTGGTGCGCGGCCCGATGCTTGCGCACAAGGCGGAAGAAGAGGGCGTGGCGGTGGCCGAGCGCATCGCCGGCCAGCACGGGCACGTGAACTTCAACACCATCCCGTGGGTGATCTACACCTCGCCCGAGATTGCCTGGGTTGGGCAGACCGAACAGCAGTTGAAGAGTGCCGGGCGCGCCTACAAGGCCGGCAGCTTCCCTTTCCTCGCCAACGGCCGTGCCCGCGCGCTCGGCGACACGACCGGCATGGTGAAGATGCTGGCCGATGCCAAGACCGACGAAATCCTCGGCGTGCACATCATCGGCCCGATGGCCAGCGAGTTAATTGCCGAGGCGGTTGTGGCGATGGAGTTCAAGGCCAGCAGCGAGGATCTCGCCCGCATCTGCCACGCGCATCCGAGCCTGAGCGAGGCGATGAAGGAAGCCGCGCTGGCGGTCGACAAGCGCACGCTCAATTTCTGAGTCGTCCGAGCAGCGGCTGCCGCGGATGCCGCAGTGCTTCGTGGCGAGCCGCCAGTTCCGTTTCCGGTTGGCAGCGGCCTGCACTGCCGTGTCCCGTTTCGCCGCTTGCCGGCCCTAGCATCAGCGCCCATGGCCGTTCGCGACCTCTACCTGCGCACGCTCGCCGAACGCGGCTACGACGCCGACGCGGCTCAGTTGAGCGCGATCGACGCGCTGGAGCGCTGCGAGCGCGAATGGGCCGACTACAAGGCCCGGCGCAGCAACACCCTCGGCAAGCTGATGCTGCAGGCGTCGCGGCAAGCTCCGGTCGACGGTGCCTTCAAAGCGCGTGAGCCCGCCTTGCGGCGGCTCGGCGACTGGCTGGTCCGCCCGCCGATCCCGCGCGGCGTTTACATGCACGGCGGCGTTGGCCGCGGCAAGAGCTTCCTGATGGACTGCTTTTTTCAGGCAGTGCCGCTGAGGCGCAAGACACGGCTCCACTTTCACGAATTCATGCGCGAAGTGCATCGCGAACTGCAGGATCTCAAGGGCCAGGCAGACCCGCTCGATGAACTCGGCCGGCGCATTGCGAGGCGCTTTCGGCTCATCTGCTTCGACGAGTTCTTCGTGGCCGACGTGACCGACGCAATGATCCTGCACCGGCTGCTCGCGGCCCTGTTCGCCAACCGCGTGAGCATCATC
>NZ_JACDCU010000522.1:0-1911 GCF_013817365.1 Methylibium sp.
CTTGCACCGGTGCCAGCCAAGCCGGGAAGGCGCCGGCGTGCTGCTCGATCAGGATGCCAATGAAGCGCTCAAGGCTGCCGACGATGGCGCGGTGGAGCATTACCGGGTTGCGGCGCTCGCCGGATTCGGTCACGTATTCGGCATCAAGCCGCTCGGCCATGGAGAAATCGACCTGCATGGTGCCGCACTGCCAGGGCCGGCCGAGCGCGTCCTCGAGCGTGTATTCGATCTTCGGGCCGTAGAAGGCGCCGTCACCCGCGGCGATCTCGAACCTGCAGCCGGAGCGGCGCAGGCTTTCCATGAGCGCTTCTTCTGCTTGGTCCCAGACCGCGTCGGAGCCGATGCGCGCCGCCGGCCGCGTGGCGATCTTGTAGACGATGTCGCTGAAGCCAAAGTCGCGATAGACCTTCTGCAGCAGCGCCGTGTAGGCCACGCACTCCTCGAGGATCTGCTCTTCGGTGCAGAAGACGTGACCGTCGTCCTGCGTGAAACCGCGCACCCGCATGATGCCGTGCAGCCCGCCGGTGGGCTCGTTGCGGTGGCACTGGCCGAACTCTCCATAACGCAGCGGCAGATCGCGATAGCTCTTGATGCCCTGCTTGAAGATGAGGATGTGGCCCGGGCAGTTCATCGGCTTGAGCGCGTAGTCGCGCTTCTCGCTTTCGGTGACGAACATGTTCTCGCGGTACTTGTCCCAGTGGCCGGTCTTCTCCCACAGCCCCTGGTCGAGCAGCTGCGGGCCCTTGACCTCCAGGTAGCCGTTGTCGCGATAGACGGCGCGCATGTACTGCTCGACTTGCTGCCACAGGGCCCAGCCCTTCGGGTGCCAGAACACGAGGCCGGGCGCGTGCTCGTCCAGGTGAAAGAGATCCAGTTCGCGGCCGAGCTTGCGGTGGTCGCGCTTTTCCGCTTCTTCGAGCCTGTGCAAGTGTTGCTGCAGATCCTCCTTGGTGGCCCAGGCCGTACCGTAGATGCGCTGCAGCATCTCGTTGCGGTGGTCACCGCGCCAGTAGGCGCCGGCCACCTTCATGAGCTTGAAGTGCTTGAGCTTGCCGGTGCTCGGCACGTGAGGGCCGCGACACAGGTCCTCGAAGCCGCCTTCGCGGTAGAGCGAAACGTCCTCCCCGGCAGGAATGCTGGCGATGATCTCCGCCTTGTAGTGCTCGCCCATCGCCTTGAAATGGGCCACGGCTTCGTCACGCGGCAGCACGCGGCGCTCGACCTTCTCGTCCTTCTTCGCCAGCTCGCCCATCCTGGCTTCGATGGCGGCCAGGTCCTCGGGCGTGAAGGGGCGCTTGTAGGAGAAGTCGTAGTAGAAGCCGTTCTCGATCACCGGGCCGATCGTGACCTGCGCATCGGGGAAGAGCTCCTTGACGGCATAGGCGAGCAGGTGCGCGGTCGAGTGGCGGATGAATTCCACGCCATCGGGATCCTTGTCGGTCACGATGGCCAAGGACGTGTCGTCCTCGATGCAGTAACCGGTATCGACCAACCGCGCGGAGTCGCCCTGCCCCACGCGAGCGCCGAGCGCCGCCTTGGCCAGGCCGGGCCCGATCGACGCCGCGACCTCATGCACCGTCACGGGGCCCGGAAACTCGCGCCGGGAACCATCGGGGAGCTGGATCGAAACCATGTCTGGGACCTCTGAAAAAAGAAAAGCGCGGTGAGCGACCGCGCTGGCAGGCAAGACGAACGTATGCGTTCAAGCCGCGGTCAGGGCAACCTTGTCGGAGAGGGTCGTAGTTCGCGGTGTCATAACCCGTACTGCCTTTCTCGCTCTTGCTGCGGTCGGCCGGGGCGGCCGATGAAGTCGCGAATTTTAAGCCAGCGCAAAGCAAACCGCCCGCCAGACTGGGTCGGGCTGAGCGGGCGGTGCTTGCGGTGCCCGAAGGAACCGCCAATGGGTAGTTC
>NZ_JACDCU010000522.1:1921-2541 GCF_013817365.1 Methylibium sp.
CGGGACCGCGGGTGCCTTGCGTCGCAACGGCTGCCGCGACGCCGACGCCTTCAGGGCCTCAGCCGTGCTTCTGGTCGAAGAACTGCTCGTCCTCGGTCGAGCCCTTGAGCGCGCCGGTCGAGGATTCCTTTTCGATCGTCGTGGTGACGGCATCGAAGTAGCCGGTGCCGACCTCGCGCTGGTGCTTCACGGCAGTGAAGCCCTTCTCGGCGGCGGCGAACTCCTTTTCCTGCAGTTCGACGAAGGCGCTCATGTTGTTGCGCGCGTAGCCGTAGGCCAGATCGAACATGGAGTAGTTCAGGCTGTGGAAGCCGGCCAGCGTGATGAACTGGAACTTGTAGCCCATGGCACCGAGCTCGCGCTGGAACTTGGCGATCGTCGCGTCGTCCAGGTTCTTCTTCCAGTTGAAGGACGGCGAGCAGTTGTAGGCCAGCAGCTTGCCCGGGAACTTGGCGTGGATGGCGTCGGCGAAGGCCTTGGCGAAAGCCAGGTCGGGCTTGCCGGTCTCGCACCACAGCATGTCGACGTACTCGGCATAGGCCAGGCCACGGCTGACCGATTGCTCCAGGCCGTTGCGGGTGCGGTAGAAGCCTTCGACAGTCCGCTCACCGGTGCAAAAC
>NZ_JACDCU010000523.1 GCF_013817365.1 Methylibium sp.
GTGCGGTTCGAGGCCCAACTCGCTGCCCCAATCGACGAAGCCGCCGATGCCCAGCACGGTATTGACCGCGAAGCGCATGGTGTCGTTGGCGCTGTCGGCAGGGCGGCCCTGAAGCAGCAGGTTGACCGCCGACCAGGCGTCTTTCAGGTTGTTGAAGAAGTTGTCGACGCCCAGGCGGACGGTGCCCGGCACCACGTCGCGATAAACACGCGCGGGCGGCACGATCACGTACTTGTCGACCGTGTCGTTGAAGCCGTAGACCTTGCGGTTCAGCTTTTCCAGCGGATCGGGATTCTGCTGCGTGGCGCATCCCGCGAGCAATGCCGAAGCCAGTGCGGCGCCCAGCAAGCGGCTCCAGCGTCTCGAGCGGCTCACTTGATCTCTCCTGCGTTGCTGCCGCCCGTATCTGCCGCCTTGTCGAACAGGAACTGGCTGATCAGGTTTTCGAGCACCACCGCCGACTGCGTCATGGTGATGCGATCGCCGGCGGCAAGCACCGCCTCCTCGGCGCCTGGCTCGACGCCGATGTACTGCTCGCCCAGAAGGCCCGAGGTCAGGATCTTGGCCGAACTGTCCTTCGGGAACGCGAACCGCTTCTCGAGGTGGAGTTCGGCATTGGCTTGGTAGGTGACCTTGTCGAAGCCGATCGAAGCTACGCGGCCGACCACCACGCCGGCGCTCTTGACCGGCGCGCCGGATTTCAGCCCGCCGATGTTGTCGAAGCGGGCGCTGACGGTGTAGGTGTCCTCGAAGCTGAGGCTCAGCAGGTTACCGGCCTTGAGCGCCAGAAACAGCAGCGCGACCGCGCCGATCATCACGAACAGGCCGACCCACAGGTCGTACTTTGATTTATGCATTTCGCCTTCTCCTTCGGGTGCGCCGCTTCAGATGGAAAACATCATCGCGGTGAGCAGGAAATCGAGCCCCAGCACCGCCAGCGATGCCACCACGACCGTACGGGTGGTGGCCCGGGCGACGCCCTCGGGCGTGGGCTGGCAGTTGTAGCCTTGCAGCAGGGCGACGAAGGTCACCGTCACACCGAACACGAAACTCTTGACGACGCCGTTGCCGACGTCGGCGAACACGTCGACGCCGCCCTGCATCTGCGACCAAAAACCGCCCGCATCGATGCCGATCATCACCACGCCGACTAAATAGCCGCCGATGATGCCCACCGCGCTGAACACCGCCGCCAGCAATGGCATCGCGATCACGCCGGCCCAAAAACGCGGGGCGAGCACGCGCTGCACCGGGTCCACGGCCATCATCTCCATCGCGGTCAACTGCTCGCCGGCCTTCATCAGGCCAATTTCCGCGGTTAGCGAGGTGCCCGCGCGTCCGGCGAACAACAGCGCGGTGACCACCGGCCCGAGTTCGCGCACGAGCGACAGCGCCACCAGCAGGCCGAGCGCTTCGGAAGAACCGTATCGCTGCAGCGTGTAGTAGCCCTGCAGGCCGAGCACGAACCCGACGAAAAGACCGGAGACGGTGATGATCGCCAGGGAATGGTTGCCAAGAAAATGCACCTGTTCGACGATCAAGCGGCCGCGCCCGAAAGCCGAACCGAAGCTCGCGACCAAGCGCACGAACAGCCGCGCGCTCGCACCCAGGGCCGTCAGCCCGCTGCGCACCGCAAAACCGACGTCGCTGGGCCGCCACCAGCTCATAAGTGCCCCCACGTCGCTTCGCTCCTGCCCCCGTGGCCCTCGAAGAGGGCTGCCTTCGTGACCCTCGGGGCGGAGCCCGCCTCGAGGCGGCTCGGCGCCGGGCTCATCGCGGCCCCATCCTGAAATCCTGCTCGATGGCCGCCGCCGGGTAATGGAAGCGCACCGGGCCGTCGGGCTCGCCGTCGACGAACTGGCGCACCAGCGGGTCGGTGCTCTCGCGCATCTGCTGCGGCGTGCCTTGGGCGACGACGCCGCCATTGGCCAGGAAGACGATCTGGTCGGCGATGGAAAAGGTTTCGTCCACATCGTGCGACACGACGATGCTGGTAACTCCGAGCGACTGGTTCAGCTCGCGGATCAGCCGTGAGGCCACGCCCATCGAGATGGGATCGAGCCCGGCGAACGGCTCGTCGTACAGCATCAGCTCCGGATCGAGCGCGATGGCGCGCGCGAGCGCGACACGTCGCGCCATGCCGCCCGAAACTTCGCTGGGCATCAGCTCGCGCGCACCGCGCAGGCCCACTGCGTTAAGCTTCATCATCACCAGGTCGCGGATCATGGTTTCGGGCAGCCCACTGTGCTCGCGCAGCGGAAAAGCGACGTTGTCGAACACCGACAGATCGGTGAACAGCGCGCCGAACTGAAACAGCAGGCCCGTGCGGCGACGCACGGCATAAAGCGCGTCGCGATCGAGCGTGGAGATATCGACGCCATCGAACAGCACCTGCCCGGCCATCGGGTCGATCTGGCGGCCGATGAGCCTGAGCACCGTGGTCTTGCCGCCGCCCGACGTGCCCATGAGCGCCACCACGCTGCCGCGCGGCACGCTCAGCTCGACGTCGCGCAGGATCACGCGCTCACCATAACCACAGG
>NZ_JACDCU010000153.1 GCF_013817365.1 Methylibium sp.
GTCGCCGTGGATGCGAGTGCGCAGCGAACCGACGCCTTGCGCGGCCAGCCGGTCCATCAATCCGAGCAGCGCCTCGCGCTGGCCGAGCAATTGCTCGGCTAAGCCGGCCTCCTCGTCGGTGGCGCGATGGTCGGTGGCACGTTTGCCGCCGGGCGCCTGCAGCAGGGACAGTGAGCGCTCGAGCTGCCCGCGGGCGCCGGCTGCCCAGGCGGCCACGTCTTCGGCGCTGGCGGGCTCGGGCGCGAAGGCCGGGTCTTCGCTCGGCCGCGCGAGTGCGACATGCAGTTCGCCCAACCGGCGGCCCAACACACCGGCTGATTCCCTGAACTCGGCCAGCGCCTCTTCGCCTGGATCGCCGCTTTCGCGCTCGACCGGGGTGCTCTCGACCGTTTGCGCCTGCTCCGCCATCACGTCCTGGATGCTGCGTTCCAGTGCGTTCAGGGTCCAGGCCCAGGCGTCGCCCTGGTTGTGCATGAACTTCTGCAGCACCGCCATGACCTGCGGCGTGCCGTCGGCCGCCACGCGCGTCACTTCGCCCAGGGTGAGTGCGATGTTGGCGAAGCCCCCTTCGGTGAGGTAGCGGCCCATCTCGACCTCGGGGTGGATGCCGGGCTGCATGCGGCGGATCAGCTTGAGGATCACTTGCTCGCCGAGCACCACCGAGCTGTTGGATTGTTCGGCGGACAAATAACGCACCTCGGGCGATGGGCCCAGATCGATCTCGTCCAAGCGCGAGGTGGGGAGAAATCGAATGTCGCCGTCGCTCGTGGTCAGTGTGCGGCCTTCGCGCACCAGCGCCATCATGCGCAACACGAAAGGCTGCAAGGTAAAGGCGTCGGTCAGCAGCCCGACCTGGCGGCCTCGGCGCACGCGCGAAAGGGCGAGTTGCAGCGGCAAAGGCGAGGTGGCCTCGTCTTCGCCGATGAAGCCGAAGGGCAGCATGTAGCGCTCGGTGCCGCAGGCCGTGCGCACTTCCAGCTCGGTGAGCAGCATCGGCCGCGTGGTGCCGTCCAGTTCGGCCGCGAAGACGATCCTCACCTGCTCGATCTTCTCGTTCTTGGCACCGAACCAGCGTCGCTTGGGCAGGTAGGCCGGCAGCACCTCGTTCTCCAGCACCGCGCGGCTGGGCGCTTCGAGAAGTTCGCCGACATCGCGGCGCACCACCAGGGTCGCGTATTCGGGCATGGCTTCGGGCGGCGGGGCCGGCCCACCGAGCGAATCGGCTTCGCTGGTCAGGGCGAACCAGTAGAAGCCGAAAGGCGGCAGGGTCAGCAGGTAAGGCAGTTGGCCGATCGGCGGAAAGCGTGAGCCGCCGATCATCTCGATGGGCACCTTGCCGGCGAAAGACGAGAGGTCCAGCTCGACCGCCTGTGCGGAGCGCGAAACGTTGGTCACGCAAAGGATCGACTCGATGCGCTCGGTCTTCTCGCCCTTGTCGCCGGTGCCGTCTTCGGACGATGCGCCCTCCTGCCTGTACTCGCGCAGATAGGCCAGCACCTTGCGATTGGCCGGCGAGAGCAATTTCATGGTGCCGCGGCCCAGCGCAGGGTGCGACTTGCGCACGGCCAGCATGCGCCGCATCCAGTTGAGCAGCGAATAGGGGTCCGCAGTCTGCGCCTCGACGTTGACCGCCTCGAAGCCGTAGAGCGAATCCATCACCGGCGGCAATACCAGGCGCGCCGGGTCGGCGCGCGAGAAGCCGCCGTTGCGGTCGGGCGACCACTGCATCGGTGTGCGCACGCCGTCGCGATCACCCAGATGGATGTTGTCGCCCATGCCGATCTCATCGCCGTAATAAATAACGGGCGTGCCGGGCATCGAGAGCAGCAAGCTGTTGAGCAGTTCCACACGCCGGCGATCGCGCTCGAGCAGCGGCGCCAGGCGCCGGCGAATGCCCAGGTTGATGCGCGCCCGGCGGTCCGAGGCGTAGAAGCTCCACAGGTAGTCGCGTTCCTTGTCGGTCACCATTTCGAGCGTGAGCTCGTCGTGGTTGCGCAGGAAGATCGCCCACTGACAATTCGGCGGAATGTCGGGCGTCTGGCGAAGGATGTCGGTGATCGGGAATCGGTCTTCCTGCGCGATGGCCATGTACATGCGCGGCATCAGCGGGAAGTGGAAGGCCATCTGACACTGGTCGCCCAGGCCGTTCTCGTCGCGGCCGAAGTACCGCTGTACGTCCTCGGGCCACATGTTGGCCTCTGCGAGCAGCATGCGCCCGGGGTATTCGCGGTCCACCGTCGCGCGGATCTTGCGCAGCACCTCGTGCGTCTCGGGCAAGTTCTCGTTGGTAGTGCCTTCACGCTCCACCAGGTAGGGCACGGCATCGAGGCGCAGGCCGTCCACGCCGATGTCGAGCCAAAAGCGCATGACCGACAGCACCGCCTTGAGCACCTGCGGGTTGTCGAAGTTGAGGTCGGGCTGGTGCGAATAGAAGCGGTGCCAATAAAAGCTCTCGGCCACCGGGTCCCAGGTCCAGTTCGACTTCTCGGTGTCGCAGAAGATGATGCGGGTGCCGGCGTAGGCTTGGTCGTTGTCGGACCACACGTAGAAGTTGCGCGCCGACGAACCCGGCTTGGCGGCACGCGCGCGCTGGAACCACGGGTGCTGATCGGAGGTGTGGTTGATGACCAGTTCGGTGATCACCCGCAGACCGCGGCGGTGCGCCTCGGCCACGAAGCGGCGCGCGTCGGCCATCGTGCCGTAGTCGGGATGCACACCGCGGTAATCGGCGATGTCGTAGCCGTCGTCGCGGCGCGGCGAGGGGTAGAAGGGCAGCAGCCAGATCGTGTCGACGCCGAGCGCGGCGATGTAGTCGAGCTTGGCGACGAGGCCCGCGAAGTCGCCGATGCCGTCGTTGTTGGCATCGAAGAAGGACTTCAGGTGCAGCTGGTAGATGACCGCGTCCTTGTACCAGCAGGGGTCGTCGGTCGGCGGGCGCTCCACATTCGGCTTGGCCAGCGGCGGGAGCGCCGAGGCGCTAGGCTCCACCGCCCGCACCACGGTGTGCTCGGCTTCGCCTTCTATCTTCAGTGGCATGGCGGCGGTGCGTGTTTTGTCGGCGATCTTGTTCTCGGCCATCACACAGCCTCCGTGGGTTGGATGCGCCAGATAGCGAACGGCAGCTGCGCGGGATCGAGCCGGATGTGCTGGTGCTTGCCGCGCCAGGTGAAGCGGTGGTTGTGTACCAGGTCGACGGTGTCGAGCGCGCCGTCGTCCGGCAGGCCGAAGCGCCACAGCGGCAATTCGATGTCGGCCTCGTGCGCGTTGAAAGGATCGAGGTTGATGGCGACCAGCACCACCGCTGTGGTGAAGCGCCCGCCCGCACGCGCCACCGGGCCGGGAAGGGCCTTGGCGAAGTACAGGATGTTGTCGTTGCCGGCGTGGAGGAACTCGATGCCCAGGTGCGACTGCAGCGCCGGGTTGCCGCGGCGGATGCGGTTGAGCAGTGTGATCTCCGCATTGATGTTGCCCGGCCGCTGCCAGTCCCAGGCGCGCAGCTCGAACTTCTCGGAGTCGAAGTATTCCTCCTTGCCCGGCAGCGGCGTGCCCTCGCACAGCTCGAAGCCGCTGTACATGCCCCACAGCCCCGAGAGCGTGGCCGCCAGCGCAGCGCGGACCAGAAAACCCGCGCGGCCCGAGCCCTGCAGAAAGTGCGGGTTGATGTCGGGCGTGTTGACGAAGAAGTGCGGGCGGAACACCTCGCTCACCGGTGGCTGGTTCAGCTCGGTCAGGTAGTCGGTGAACTCCTGCTTGGTGTGGCGCCAGGTGAAGTAGGTGTAGGACTGCGAGAAGCCCACCTTGGCCAGCCGATACATCGGCTTGGGCCGCGTGAAGGCTTCGGAGAGGAACACCACGTCGGGGTGGCGCGCCCTTACGTCGCCGATCATCCATTCCCAGAACGGCAGGGGCTTGGTGTGCGGGTTGTCGACCCGAAACAGCCGCACGCCCTGCTTCACCCAAAACAGGACCACGTCGCGCAGCGCGGTCCACAGGGCGGGTCGTGCTCCTTCGGCGTAGAAGTCGACGTTGACGATGTCCTGGTACTTCTTGGGCGGGTTCTCGGCATAGCGCATCGAGCCGTCGGGCCGCCACGAGAACCACTCCGGGTGCTCGCGCAGCCAGGGATGGTCGGGCGAGCACTGAATGGCGAAGTCGAGCGCGATCTCCAGGCCGTGCGCAGCCGCAGCCTTGCACAAACGAACGAAGTCCTCGAGCGTGCCGAGCTCGGCGTGGATGGCGTCGTGGCCGCCCTCCTCGCTGCCGATGGCATAAGGGCTGCCCGGATCGTCGGGCGTTGGCGTGAGCGTGTTGTTGCGGCCCTTGCGGTTCGTCTGGCCGATCGGGTGGATGGGCGTGAAGTAGAGAACGTCGAAGCCCATCGCGCGGATGGCAGGCAAGCGCGAGACGACGTCGTCGAAACGGCCGTGGCGCAGCGGCGCGCCGGGGCGGTTGCCGAGGGAGCGCGGGAACAGTTCGTACCAGCTCGCATAACGCGCGGCCGTGCGCTCGGCATCGACGCCGAGCGGCGGATCGTGGCGCAGCGCGAATGGGCGCAGGCAGGCATTGCGCACGGCCTGCTGCGTGGGAGCCGCAAGCAGCGTCTCGACGCGGGAGGCCGCATCGGGCGGTGGCGCCTGGGCCGCAGGCCCGGCCGATGCACGCCGCGATCTGGCTTTGGTTTTCGTGCTTGCGGCTTTGTCCGCAAGCGGCGGTCCCAGCAGGGCGACGATGGTTTCCAGCATGGCCGCCGTTTCGGCGTCTTCTCGTGTTGTAGCGTGCTCCTGCGCCTGCACCAGCAGCAGCCGGCCTTCCTCGAGCTCCAGGTTCACGTCCAGACCCGCGGCGACCTTCTTGCTCAGCTCATCGCGATAAGTCTCGAAGCCGTCGCGCCAGGCTTCGACGGTGAAGGCATGCCGCCCGAGCTTCGTGAGCGGGAACTCGGCGCGCCAGCGGTCGTTGCCGAGCGGGGCCATCGACACCTCCTGCCAAGCCGCGTCGTCGGGGCCACGCCACAACAGCATCACGGCGAGCTTATCGTGGCCGTCCATGAACACGTCGGCCTCGACGCGCACCGTTTCGCCGGCGATGCGCTTGACCACGAAGCGCCCGTCGTCGACGGTGGGCGTGATCGCCTCGATGGCCACTCGCGGCGCCTTCACCGCGACGTCCAGCGCACGGCGAGCGCGATTGGCTGCAGCCGCGCCGCGCGTCGGTGCTGCAGCCGCCGGCCCGACGGGCAGCGATTCGTAAAGCGCGACGCGGCCGGCCGTCAGATCGATCGTCGCGGCGGGATCGAAGCAGTGCGCCGCATCGGCCACTGCGTCGACATCCGCGCTGTCGGTATGCCGCAGCGCGCGAAAACGGGTGAAGCGATCGGCGCCCGGCAGCACGTCCGCACCGACCACGCCGTTGGCGCCCGGAAAACCCGCCAACAGCAGCAAGGCCCGATCAGCGCGCCGCAAGTCGCCGTCGGTGATGAGCACCGCGACGGTCGACGCGCCGGCGGCGCTCAGCAGCGACAGGCGCGGCGCCCCGCCCCCGGGTGCGGCGTTGCGCACGCCGCGCTCGGCGAGCCAGGCATTGGCGGCCATCACTTCGGCGCCGAGATCGAACTCGCCGCCGTTGGGTCGCAATGCCTGCGCACATGACACGCCCCGCTCGAAGCCCAGCGGCATCAGCAGCCCCGCGCCGGTGGCCGCCGCCCACCACAAGCTGCGGCGATGCGCCTGCTCCGGGTCTTCGGCGGCTGTCGTCGCGCAGACCGGATGGCGCCGCGCCTCGGCCAGCATCGCCAGCGGCGCTGAACTTGCGGCGACCCGTTCGTGCTCGCAGGTCCACCGCTCGACCTCGGCTGCCGAACCGGGGACGGCCCCGGCGATCGCGTCGAAGCCGCAGTCCATCAGCACCGACGACTCTGCCGAGGGCCCGGCGATGAAGCACGCTTCGCGCTGCCCGTTGCGCAATGCATCGAGCAAGGTGGTCCAGAAATCGGCCGGCAGAACAGCGTCGTGCACGCAGTACAAGCCCGCCGCGCCGGCTTCGAGCCACCCCGCCATCTGTGCAGCCCACCAGTCCCGCGCCGGCTCGAGCCGCTCGGCATCGCTGCTCAGCGTCACGGTGTTCGCACAGTGAGCCGGCCGGCGCGGATCGGGCAGATCGCCGTCGGGGTCGGGCACGAACCACTGCGGATGCTGTGCGGCCAGAGCGCTCGCGCGGCTCGCTCGGGCGGGAGCGGCATCGATCAGCAAACCGAGTCCATGCGCCCGGCATTCGCTCGCCAACCCGGCGATGCGTTCGCGGTCGCCACCCTCACCGAAACGCAAGCTGCCGGGGATTGCGCTGGCCGGCGACCAAGCCAGCGAGAGCTGCTCGAAACCCAGGCGCCGGCCGTGTGCGCAAGCTTGCCGGAGGTCGTCGCTGCTCTGCAGCGCGGCAGGGTCGACACGCAGGATGCGCAGCGCCCGGCTCATCCGCGCGCCTCTTGCGCACGCAGGGCCGGCGTCGAGGTACCCATCTGGGCGGGGCGACGGCTTTTGGAACAACACTCCAACGCAGCGAGCGACAAGACACGCGGATCCAGCAAGATTCAACCCTCCAATCGAATCGCCCCGGCTCGGCAGAGCCAGCCCCGGGGCGCCGTGCCGCCGCAGCACGGATAAGTCGGTTCATGCGGCAATAGCTGCAGCCCTTCGGGACACGCGAGCCAGCGTCGGCTTAGTGTCTCCAGGTTCTGAATGCCCTTGATAAGAGCCGCGGCACGCGCAGCATGAAAGCCGACAGCAAGCGGTGTTCCCGCCCTGATGCAAGAATTGCAGCCGCTCGAACGATCCCTTTCTCGAGCAGGCCTCGCGCACCGATCCGGCCTTAGCCTGCGAACACTACCCATGCACTCCTGGCTGCGCTTTCGCCAACCCCGGATCGTCCTCGTTGCCGCCTTGCTGCTGACCGCGATCGCCACCGTGCTGGCGTCGCGGTGGCTCGAGGCACGCCAGCAGGCCCTGCACGCCACAACGGTCGAGTTTCAGCTCGGCCGGCTGAACGCCCGCATGGACGCCTACGTGGCGCTGCTGCGCGCCACGCGAGCACTGATGCAGGCCCAGGCCGGCGAAGTGGACCGCAGGGTGTTCCGGCGCTACGTGGAGCGCCTGCGCATCACATCCGACTTTCCTGGCATTCAGGGCATCGGCTACAGCCCGCGCGTGGCGGCCGGCAGCGTCGCGGCGTTCGAGGAGGCCGCGCGCAAGGAAGGCATCGAAAGCTTCGCCGTCCACCCTGCGGGAGCGCGCGAATGGATGTTCAGCATCCTCTACCTCGAGCCGCTCGACGAGCGCAACCGCGCCGCCCTGGGCTTCGACATGTCATCCGAGCCTGTCCGGGCGGCCGCCATGGCCCGCGCGCGCGACACCGGCTCGCTGGCAATGTCGGGCCCGGTGGTGCTCAAGCAGGAGATCGACCCGGACAAGAAGGCCGGCTTCCTGGTCTACGTTCCCCTTTACGGGGGCGGCTCGACCCCGGCCACGCTGGAGGAACGCCGGGCGCGTTCGAGCGGCTTCGTCTATGCGCCGTTCCGTGCGCCCGACTTCTTCGACAGCCTGTTCGACGTGGCAGCGCCGCTGGTGGCCGTGCGCGTGCATGCCGGCGCCCCCGGCGAGCCGCTCGAACTGCTGCATGACGGCTTTCCGCGCGACCCGCGCCAATGGACGCGTGAGATCACGGTCCGCTCGCCGGTGATCGGCGGGCAGCCGTGGACGCTCGAGTTCATGGCCTTGCCCGGCCTTGCGCCGCGGGGCGAGCGGCTGCTGGTGCCGGCCGTGGCGGTAACGGGCGGACTGATCAGCGCGCTGCTGTTCCTGCTGGCGCGGCTGCAGTTGCTCGACCGGGTGGCCCTCGAACGCAGCGCGGCCGAACGCGCCGAGGCGCTGAGCCGCGAGCGCGCGCAACGACGCCTGGCGGAGTCGCTCTCCGGGCTGGCCTTGTCGTCGGGCTCCGAGCCGGACGCCGGCGCCCTGATGCAAAGGGTGGTCGATGAGGCTACCCGGCTCACCGGCGCCACCTGCGGCGTGTTCCTGTGGGCCGCTGCGCGGGCCGGCGGAGACGCGGTCGTCGCCGGCACGTGCACGAGCTTCGCGCCCACCGCCGAGGCGCTGGCCCGGCTGCGCAGCACCTCGGCCTTTGCCGCGGCACTGACCGGGCGCACCCTTCGCCTCGACGACTTGCGGGCCGGCTCGGGCGCCGAGGAAGCGCTGCGCCTCGGCTTGGCGCCGGAACAG
>NZ_JACDCU010000524.1 GCF_013817365.1 Methylibium sp.
GCGCGGCGCGCGCGGCGGCGGCGTTGGAGACCGAGGTGTCGAGCGCGTTCCTGGAAATGAAACCCTGCTCGACCAGGCTGCGGTTGCTGTTCAGCGCGCGCTCGGCGATGTCGAGTTGGGCGCGGGCCTGGGCGGCCTGCTGCTCGGCCTGGCGCAGCCTGAGCCGGTATTCGCTGGCGTCCAGCCGGCCGAGCACCTGGCCGGCCTCGACGGGGTCGCCCTCGCGCACACCGAGTTCCTGCACCTCGGCCGCCACTCTGGCCTTGACGATGGCGGAGTTGACGGCGCGCAGCTCGCCGGTGATGTCGAGCTGGCGAACCAGTTCGCGCTGGCGGGCGATCGTCACGTCGGCGGGGCCGAGTTCCAGCGCGACGGGTGGCCGCGAGGCCGGCGCCTCTTCAACCTTGCGCGCGAGCAAAGCGCGGCCGAGCGCGGCGCCGACCAGCAGCAGCGCCAGCGCGATCAGCACCCAGCGAAAACGTCGCTTCATCGCTTCTTGCCGGCGGCCTTGCGGTGGGGAGGAGCCATGACCGGCTCGCGCGGCACCAGGCCGCCCAGCACCATGTCCATCTGCACCTCGATCAGCCGCTGCGGGGCGTGCGGGCACTCGAGCCCGGCGCATGCGCCGATGGAGTGCTTGCGCAACATCATGAACAGCACGGGCGCCATCAGGTTGTGAACCACCTCGTGCACCGGCAGCGGCCGGAACTCGCCGCGGTCGATGCCGCGCTGCAGCACGCCCGCGAGCATGCGCTCGGCCGGCTCGATGACCTCCTGGCGGTAGAACTGCGCGATGTCCGGAAAGTTGCGCACTTCCGAGACGATGAGCTTGGCGATGCCCGAGGCCTTGGTCTCACCGATGCGGCGCCACCACTCCGACATCAGATAAGGCAGCAGCTCGGTGGTCGGGCCTTCGAAGGCGCGCACGATGTCTTCGCCCTCGGCGATCTCGCGCGAGATGTTGTTGCGGATCACCGCCTTGAGCAGGTCTTCCTTGCTGGGGTAATACAGATACAGCGTGCCCTTGGAGACGCCGGCGCGCGCGGCCACCTCTTCGGCCCGGGTGGCCGCGAAACCCTTCTCCACGAAGAGCTCGAGGGCTGCATCGAGCAGCTCCTGCGGGCGCGCCTCCTTGCGGCGCTGGCGCGGGAGCGGCGTGATCGCCATGGGGCAGGGGGGGAAAAGCGCAGGACGGGACATGCTTACTGCTAATGACCAATGAGTCAGTAAATGTAGTGCGCTGGGGGGTGCGGGTCAATGTAAGCCGCGAAAGCCCGAGTGCGGCGGCAGAGCTTGCCGCGACGCGGCGCGGAGCGTGTGCAGCAGCGGGAAAGCTCGGGTAAAGATGGATGAAGACCGGCGCAGTGGGTGCCCCGGCTGCAAGGGCCGGCGCAAAGCTTCGGCCCTGCCGGGGCCGCCACCGCTCCCTAGAATCCAGCACGATGGCACGCACCGCATGGATCCTGGCCGGATCGCTCGCAATCGCCGCCGCCGGCGCTGCCGCGTGGTGGACGCTTCGCGATGAGGACCCGGCGCTGAGCTACCGCACCGCGCCCGTGGAGCAAGGCCCGATCGAGGCGGCGGTGGCGGCGACCGGCACGCTCAATCCTGTGGCGCAGGTCAGCGTGGGCAGCCAGGTGTCGGGCCAGATCCAGGCGCTGTTCGCCGACTTCAACACCGAGGTGAAGCAGGGCCAGCCCATCGCCCGCATCGACCCGGAGAGTTTTCGTTATCGCGTGCGCCAGGCCCAGGCCGACGTGGAGGCGGCGCGCGCGCAGGTGCTGCAGGCGCAGGCCGGCGTGGCCGCGGCGCAGGCTGCGCTTTCGCGGGCCAAGCTCGATGCCGACAACGCGGCGCGCGACCTCGGGCGCAAGCAGGAGCTGCTCGACCGCCGGTTCATCTCCGAAGCCGAGTTCGAGACCACGCGCAACCTCGCCGGCACCTTGGCCGAGCAGGTCAAGGCGGTCGCCGCGCAGCTCGAGGTGAGCCGCGCGCAGGCTGTCAGCGCGCAAGCCGCGGTGCGCCAGCGCGAGGCGGCGCTGGCGCAGGCGCAGGTGGACCTTGACCGCACGGAGATTCGCTCGCCCGTGAACGGCGTGGTGATCAAGCGCAGCGTCGATCTGGGTCAGACGGTGGCGGCCAGCCTGCAGGCGCCCGAGCTCTTCATCATTGCCCGCAACCTCGCCGACATGCAGGTCGAGGTCTCCATCGACGAGGCGGACATCGGCCGCGTGCACGCCGGCCAGCCGGTGAGCTTTACGGTGGACGCGTTTCCCGGCCGCGATTACGAAGGCGTGGTCGCGGCGGTGCGCAAGGCGGCGCTGAACACCCAGAACGTGATCACCTATACCGTGGTGGTGAGCTTTCGCCAGAGTGCGGCGCAACTGCTGCCGGGCATGACCGCCAACGTGCGCATCGTCACCGAGCGGCGCGAGAACGTGGTGAAGCTGCCGAACGCGGCGCTGCGCGTGCGGCTGCCGGAGGTGGCCGAGCCGGCCGGCAGGGCGCCGCAGCCTGCGCC
>NZ_JACDCU010000154.1 GCF_013817365.1 Methylibium sp.
CTTCCAATTCGTCTGACATCACGTTCCCACGCTCACCTACGTGGGAACGTAGGGTGTCAGGCACCCTGGCCGCGATCAAGGACGCGGTTTATGGACCGCTTACGGTCGAATGCAGGGCTACGACCGTTCCGCCACGATCCCGATCACCATCCCCCCGCTCAGCCTCTCGGTGCCTCAGCACTATGAGCCCGGTGCGTCGTGGATGCAGCAGGCATAAGGCACGGATTCACGTTCGGCTTTTCTCGAAGGCCGCGACCCCGAGTCGTATCGGCGCCTGCACGGATTGCACAGTACGCAGTGACGTTTACCTCTGCGGGGGAGCAAGCCCGCAAATGTTCCCCAGCGAGCTTCGTACTGCTGGAAAAATATTCCACTGGCGGGCTGCTGGTCTAAGCACTTTAGGACCTTTTTCCCGTGCTGATTCGGTAAGCTGACTCACTGCAATCGGCTAGACAGGATTCGCGATCGAGATGCCCAAGAGGCCCTTAAGTCTGGCATCGGTGGGGAGTTCTGAGCCCGTTATGCCCGATGCTGATGTTCTTCATACAGGGGCTCGATGAGAAGGTATCGACCGTGCCCCGCCGCTTCTTCGATGGCAACCCAGGACGTCGGCGAAACCACCCCACATCGATTCAAGCTGGGTGTGTTTCTCGTTCGGGCCGCCGCTCGACAACGTCAAGCTCGGCCTCGATCGGAAAACATATCAAATGAGAAAAAGGCAGGCGTCCTTATTGCTTTTGCTTGCTCAGTTCAGAGCCTGTGTCTGTGCTTGCTCGCAGTTTCAGCACCACTTCAACGAGAGTATCGAGCGCCAGGTCAGGCTCGTGAGGGACGGAAAGGTCATATCGCTGTAATGAGGTTATTGTTATGAATACAGAACGAATCAAGCACGACCCCGTCAGCAAGCGCCCAGTTGAGGCCGAGGATGCAGTTCAACGCGCGCGCATGCTGCAGGCCCCTCCGATTAACCGGTCGTTAGCTCGCTTGATCGACCGTCTGGGAGCCGCGTGCGCTGCGCCGAGTGATGTAATGGACGCTGGCGTGACCGCGGCGTTGCGCGAAGCCGGGGGGGATACAGCCCTGTTGTCTGCGGAGCAGAGGCGGGGACGCGCGGATCGTTACGTCCGTCATCTTCTCTACGCCGATCCGGCCGGGCGCTTCTCGGTCGTATCTCTGGTGTGGGGCCCTGGGCAGTTCAGTCCAGTGCACGGACATTACACGTGGTGTGGCTATGTCGTTGTCTCGGGCCAGTTGCATGAAGAAAGCTATGTATGGGTACCCGATCGAAAGGTCGCGATCCAGGCGGAAGCGACTGACCGGGGCGCCGGTGGCATATGTTTTTCGCACGCCGGTTTGGAGGAAATTCATAGGCTGGGCAATCGGGGCGACGACTGGGCAGTGTCGGTGCACGTCTATGGCGTGGACGGTACGCGAGTGAGTTCGCACGTGAATAGAGTAGTGACAGTTTGAGTACCAAGTGTTGAAAAGGAGATAGAAATGGGCAAGACAATGAAGGCCATGATTCTCAGGAAGCACGGTAGCCTCGATGACTTGGAAGTCATCGAAGACCATCCGCGCCCGGTAGTAACAGAGGGGCATGTGGTGATCCGAGTGCGCGCGTCGTCGTTCAATTATCACGATGTGTTCACTGTGCGCGGCATGCCAGGAATCACGGTGCCGCTTCCGGTGGTCATTGGTCTCGACATGGCGGGCGAGATTGTCGAGCTTGGCGCCGGCGTGAACGACTGGAGGGAAGGCGACCGAGTACTGGTCAATCCGCTCAATAAGAAGAAGGGGCTGATGGGCGAGATGATGGACGGCGGTATGGCTCAGTACTGTCTTGTCAGCGCCGAACAGTTGATCCGCATGCCCGACAAAGTCAGCTTCGAAGAGGCAGCGTCGTTGCCCGTGGCGTACGGCACCGCTCACCGCATGCTGATTACGCACAACACGGTAAAAAAGGGCGAGCGTGTACTTATCTTGGGTGCGAGCGGCGGCGTCGGCACCGGCTGTGTATTACTAGCCAAGATGCTGGGCGCCGAAGTGATTGCCTGCGCTGGTGGTGCGGAGAAGATGCAGCGACTGAGTGAGATGGGTGCCGATCACGTCATCAACTACAAGGAAGTCGACTTCTCCAAGTGGGCGATCGGGAAGTACGGCAAGCCGCAGCGCCGCAGCCATGAGGGCGGCGTCGACGTGGTGATCAACTTCACCGGTGGAGATACGTGGGTGCCATCGCTCAGATGCATCAAGCGTGGCGGCAAGCTGCTCGTGTGCGGTGCGACCGCGGGCCACGATCCCAAAGAAGACCTGCGTTACATATGGAGTTTCGAGCTGCAGGTGATTGGCTCCAACAGCTTCTATGACGAGGATTTGTCGGCGCTGATGGAAATGATTGAGGACGGAAGGATCAAGCCGGTAGTCGACAAGGTGCTGCCGCTGGAGCAGGCGCCAGAAGGTCTGCGAATGATCCAAGATCGTGAAGTACTCGGTAAGGTCGTCATCGCCCCCTAACGCGCCTCGAGAAGAAAACGGAGATAAACATGAGCGAACAAACTGTTAGCGAACAGACCCTGACGCCTGAGCAAGTGGAGGCGATGATCAGGCGTGGGCCCTTTCATCAGTGGCTCGGTATCAAGGTGCTCGAGATAGGCGAGGGCGAGATCGTCATCAAGGCCACGTGGCGCGAGGAATGGGTGGTGAACCCAGATCGTCAGTACACGCACGGTGGCATTCTTGCCACGTTGGTTGATCTGACCGCCGACTGGGCTCTGGTATCGAAGACGGGGCGAGGCGTGCCCACAATCGATATGCGTGTCGACTATCACCGCGCCGCGATGCCAGGTGATCTCACCGCTCGCGGCAAGCTGGTCAAGTGGGGTAGCCAGTATTCCGTGGCCGAGGCGAATGTGTTTGACAAGGACGGTGCGTTGGTCGCAAGCGGACGCGGCGTGTACCTGACCGCGCAGCCGAAGGCGAAATGACATTCGCCTGGGAGTTCCCGTACGCGTCGCGCCGTTCGCCGATCATGGCGGCAAATGCTGTCGCCACATCGCAACCGCTCGCCGCGCAAGCGGGGCTGGAGATCCTTCAGCGTGGCGGCAACGCGATCGACGCAGCGGTCGCGACAGCCATCGCGTTGACAGTGGTCGAACCGGTCAGCAACGGCATCGGCAGTGACGCCTTTGCGCTGGTGTGGGACGGCAAGGAGCTCCACGGACTCAACGCGTCGGGCAAATCGCCAACGGCATGGTCCCTCGAGCGCTTCAAAAGCGCTGGTTGTGTTCCCACGCGCGGCTGGGAATCCGTAACCGTGCCGGGCGCCGTATCGGCCTGGGTCGCGCTGGCTCAGCGCTTCGGGCAGCTGCCATTCGAGGCGTTGTTCGAGCCGGCTCTGCGGTATGCGCGCGACGGTTATCTTGTCTCGCCGGTCATCTCGGAGCAGTGGCACGCTGCCGTGCCAGAGTTGCGCGAATTTCCCGGCTATGCGCAGGCTTTCATGCCGCGCGGGCGCGCTCCCTTGGCTGGGGAGCTGTTCCGCTTCCCCGACCAAGCAGCGACGCTTGAGGAGATTGCGCGGACACATGGCGAGGCGTTTTATCGCGGTGCGCTTGCTGAACGCATTGCTGCATCCGCGCGTGAGCACGGTGCAGCGTTGACTGTGGAAGACCTGAACGGGCACACCGCGGAGTGGGTGATGCCGCTTCGCCAGCGCTATCGAGATCAGACGATCGCAGAGCTACCACCCAACGGGCAGGGCATCGCGGCGCTGATGGCACTGGGCATCCTGGATCACTTCGAGCTGTCGAAGTACGCGTGTGACTCCGTCGACAGCTGGCATCTGCAGATCGAAGCGATGAAGCACGCATTTGCAGAAGTCTATGCGCACGTTGCCGATCCGGCGAACATGACGCGCTCGCCCGAGGAACTGCTCGATCCTGAGTTCCTTCGGATTTTGGCGAGTTCGATCTCCCTGACATCCGCGTCGCAACCGAAGGCGCAGCTGCCACGAAACAGTGGCACCGTGTATCTGTGTGCCGCAGATGCGGCAGGTCGCATGGTGTCCTACATCCAATCCAATTACATGGGCTTTGGTTCAGGCGTTGTGGTGCCCGGTACGGGTATCAGCCTACAGAACCGCGGTGCCGGATTCGGTGTCGATCCTTTGCATCCGAATTGCGTGGACGGCGGGAAGCGGCCGTTCCACACCATCATCCCCGGCTTTGTGCTCGACGATCAGGGCGCCGTCGCGAGCCTTGGCGTAATGGGCGGCAACATGCAGCCGCAAGGCCATCTGCAGATGGTCGTTCGGATGAGGGACTATCGCCAGAATCCGCAGACCGCGGCGGACGCACCACGCTGGAAGATCAACGAGGACATGAGCGTGTCGATGGAAACCGAAGTAGACCCGCGGCTTGTGGAAGATCTGGCTGCACGCGGACATGTGATCGTGCCGCCCCAGAAGGGCTACTTCGAATTCGGCTCGGCGCAGATCATCCATCGCGTGCCGGGCGGCTACATCGCCGCGTCCGACCCGCGTCGGGACGGTCAGGCCGTCGGGTTCTGAGAGGTCGTAAGTATGAAGTCGGTGAACAGCGCGGTCCTCGATCACGCGGTCATCAATGTGCGTTACGAGATGAGCGCCGCGGTCGAGCGGTTCCGCTCGCTGGGCTTTACGCTGACCGAGCGTGGCTACCACTCGCTCGGCTCGATCAATCATCTGATGATGTTCGGGCATGACTACCTCGAGCTGGTCGGCATAGAGCGCAATGCATTACGCGTCCGTCGCGAAGTAGTCGACAGTCCGATGGGCCTGAACGGTCTGGTGTTCAACACGGATGACGCCGATCGATGTCATCGTGAGCTGACTGCGCACGGGATCGCCGCCGAGTCGCCGCTCGCGTTCTGCCGGCCAGTGACGATTGGCGGCGTGGAGCAGCAGGCGAAGTTCCGCATCGTGCGGATCAAGCCGGAGGTTGTCCGTGGCGGGCGCGTGTATTTCTGCGAGCACCAAACACGCGACCTCGTGTGGCGTCCCGAATGGCAGACCCATCGCAACGGCGCCCATGCTCTTAGCGAGTTCATCATCGTCGTGCCGGAGCCGGCGCGCGAGGCAGGGCTGTACGAACGCATCCTGTCGCTGACAGCGCGACACGTCTCGGGGCAGGAGAGCGAGATCGCTCTCGACGGCTTCACGATTCGCTTCATGACCGTGCAACGCTACACGGTGCGCTACGGTCGCCACGCTTGCAATCAACAGGGGCGGGAAAGCTTCATGGGCGCACTTGCCGTGCGCACGACTGCGCTGGCCAAGGTTCGGGAATGCTTGGCCGCCGTTTCAGACGTAAGGGAAGCTGACGATGTGGTCGAGCAATCCGCTACACGCGTGACGGTCTGCAGCCGCCTCGCCTTCGACACCGTGCTTGAGTTCGTCCAATAGATTGGAGACAGGAAACATGCGCGAAATCCGCAATCTGGGCGATCTCAACGACCGAAGCCGTGACCAGGACAAGCTGGCGCTCATTGATCTGGGCGACGAAAGCGGTCCGCGCAAGTACACGTTCTCGCAACTCGATCGCATGGCCAACGGCGCCGCGCGTGGGCTTCTCGCACGCGGACTCAAGCGCGGCGATCGCATCGCTATTCTTTCCGCCAACCGTACCGAATTTCTGGCCGCCTACTACGGCGCAATGCGCGCCGGCATAGTCGCGGTGCCGGTCAATTTCAAGTTTCTGCGCGAGACGATCCACTACATCATCCGCGATTGCGGCGCTAGCTTAGTTTTCTGCGATGCGGAGCGCGAGGACAATTGCCCGGGCGAACTACCGACCGTCGTGTTCGGGAGCGGCGGCGCAAAAGGCTTCGACGCGTTCCTCGATACGGGCTCGTTCGAATCGATCGTGCCGGCGCCGGACGAGGCCGCAATGTATCTCTACACCTCTGGCTCCACCGGCAAGCCAAAGGGCGTCGTGCTGTCTCACCAGAGCCACATTTGGGTCGTGCAAGCGCGCATGGCAGGGCAGGACTTGTCGCACCATCGTTTCCTGATCGCGGCGCCGCTGTACCACATGAATGCGCTCGCGCTGAGCAAGCTCGCGTGCGCCGCGCATGCCAGCATCGTGATGCTGCCGCAATTCACGGCTCGGGCTTACGTTGAAGCGATCGGTGAGTATCGTTGTACATCGCTCACCGCGGTGCCGCCGATGATTGCGATGATGCTGAGCGATGCCAATGCTATGGCGCATGCGGATTTCGCATCGGTGGAGTTCCTGCGCATGGGCTCGGCGCCTGTGAGTCCAAGCCTGCTTAGGAGCATCGGCAAGGCAATGCCCAATGCCACCGTCAACAACGCTTACGGCACGACCGAGGGTGGGCCAGTAGTTTTCGGTCCACATCCCCAAGGCATCAAACAACCAGAGCTGTCGGTCGGTCATCCGCATCCGCTCGTGCATGTGCGGCTGGTCAATGGCGAAAATCTCGATGCCGATCAAGGTGTATTGCAGCTCAAGTGCCCTGCAGTGATGACGGGCTATCTCGGCCGTCCGGACATACGACCGCCGTTCAGCGGCGATGGCTTCTATATTACCGGCGACGTATTTAGGCGCGACGAGCACGGCTTCCACTTTTTCGTCGGCCGTGTCGACGATATGTTCGTGTCTGGCGGCGAGAACATCTATCCGGGGGAAGTGGAGAAGATGCTGGAATCGCATCCGAGCATCGTGCAAGCGTGTGTGGTACCGATAGACGATGACATCAAGGGTCAAAAGCCGGTGGCGTTCTGCGTGTTGCGCGCGGGGTCGCCACTGATCGAGGCGGAGGTGAAACAGTACGCTCTGGCAAAAGCGCCGCCCTATCAGCATCCGCGCTTTGTGTGGTTTCTCGACAAGCTACCACTTGCGTCGACCAACAAAGTCGATCGCGATGCACTCAAGGCTCGGGCTCACCAGTATGTCAACGTGCAACAAGGTGCCTCAATGTCATCGATGAGTAACGATTAATCTTACCGTGTCATAAGCGAAGCTTTACGGCTTCTCGGCGTCGAACTTTTTGCCATCGAGGACACCAGCCCCCGGCGTCAGTAGCTGAGGCTGCAGGAGATCGATGAACTCGGTATCGAGGAAGGCGAACGTGCGCAGATGCTTGGCTTCGGGCGCCAAAAATTCAAGCCCTTTGCCGCCGATAGGGCAAGTACTTGCGTTTCGAATATCTATTGCACGAGTGCATTTCCTGCCCGGGTTCCGGGCAAGCGCGCTCGATCGAACTGGTTGCCGTATTGCGTGCCACCGTTGGCCTGTTTGGGTCTTTCCAATGGCCGAGTGCCAGGGTGATGCTCCGACAGACAATAGCGTCTATCAGGCTTATTTGAGCCTTGGAAGAAGAAACTTGAATGAAAATGTGTTGCAGGTCCTGACTGACTTTATTGCGCCTAGACTCGGGTGCGGCTTCGAACTCGGGAGTTCGACACCCGAGACAGTATTCCCAGACATGAGTTTCCCTATGAGGAAGTCCGACAGACTTTAATGCCGGGGTTCATTGTTGTTTTTGCCGAGGCTTTGCGCGCTGCATGGCGGGCAGCGCGCCTCGTTCGGCGTGCGTCGCCCAACCGTCGAACGCATCACGCGCGCCGTCGCAACCCATTTGTCGGGAGTACGTGCGCCAAACGCACCCACCGCCCGAGCGTCTTCCAGCTCGTCGGCCGCCGCGGCTCGCCGAAGGTGGGTCAGCTTCTCGAGCCGCCACGCTTTTACTCTATTTCGCTAGCAACGCGGAGAAGCCAGCTGGCGAGTGTGGAGGCGGTATTCGTGCATCGCCACGGGTTCCAAACTCGTTACCTCGGCCCCGAGGCGCTACGCAGCCTTTCCACGCACCGTCGGCGCGCGGCTGGATGCCCGCACGCAGGCTCGCCTTGTCCTGGCGGTGCGCCCCTCCCGCGCAGCCTTTGCGACCGTGGTTACCGGACGTCGAACGTGGCTGCCTGCAGTGGCGGCTTGTGGTCCGCCGCCTGCTCCCCGGCTTCGCGCGGCTGATAGCCGCTGGGACGGAACTGCGAGGTGGCCCCCGCTTGGCGCTGCTCGTACTGGCTCACGCGGAACAGACGTTCGTCAACGCCGCGCACGAACAGGATGAACAACGAGGCAACGAGCGACGCAAGGGCCAGCACGCCGAGCGCCAGCCCCGAAATCGTGCGCTGGGCCGGGTCGACGACGGCGAAGTAGCCGACGA
>NZ_JACDCU010000155.1 GCF_013817365.1 Methylibium sp.
TCGACGGCGCGCTCATGCGCGATGCCGAACTTGTTGTCCTTGAGGCCCGTGGAGATGTACGGATGGGTGCGCGCATCGACGTCGGGGTTGACGCGCAGGCTGACGGGCGCCCGACGGCCCAGAAGAGCGGCCACAGCCGAGAGCTGATCCAGTTCGGCCTCGCTCTCCACGTTGAAGCAGTGCACCCCGACTTCGAGCGCGTGCTTCATTTCGGCGCGCGTCTTGCCGAGACCCGAGAACACCACCTTGCCCGGATCGCCACCGGCGGCCCGCACACGCTCGAGTTCGCCGCCTGAGACGATGTCGAAGCCGCAACCTGCCTCGGCGAAGGTCTGGAGCACGGCCAGGCTGGAGTTCGCCTTCATCGCATAGCAAATCAGATGCTGGCGGCCTTGCAGCGCTCGCTGGTAAGGCTCGAGCGCGGCGAGCATCGCGCGCTGCGAATAGACGTAGAGCGGCGTGCCGAAGCGCTCGCACAGTTGGCGTGCCGCGCAGCCGTCAATGAAGAGTTCGTCGCCGCGGTAGGCGATGAAGGGTGCGCCGGGCAGGCTCACTGCGAGGCCGGCGCTGCCGGCGGCGTGCTGACTTGCGGGGCGGAGGCGCTACCGGCGGGCGGTGCCAGAAATAGGGAGCCCTTCTGCCCGCAGGCGGCGAGCGCCAATGCACACACTGCGAGTGCGGTGCAGCGGCTGCCTAGAATCTTCAAGCGTTTCAACATGAATGGATTCTACGAATGAGCCCTGCCTCTGCTGATTCAGTGCCGGCGTCGCTCAGCGACGCGCAGTACCGGGTGCTCACGTCCGAGTTGCTGGGCGGCATCGAGCGTCAGGTCGACCGATGGCTGCAGGACGACGAAGTCGACATCGACGCCGCGCGCACGGGCGGTTTGCTCGAATTGAGTTTTCCCGGGGGCAGCAAGATCGTCGTCAACACGCAGCCTCCCTTGCAGGAAATCTGGTTGGCGGCGCGCCGGGGCGGCTTTCATTACCGCCACGTCGACGGTCGCTGGCGCGACACGAAAAGCGGTGCCGAGTTCTGGGGGACCCTGTCCGAGTGCGCCAGCGAGCAGGCGGGCAAACAGTTGGCGTTCGATGCGACGGCGACTTGAGCCTGCCTCGAGCGGCTGACGCGTCGCCTTTGCGGGAAGGGCGCGCCGACTCGCCTCAGTTCTTGAACAGGTCGAGGATGCTCCGGCGCTCTTCTTCGGTCGGCGCCGGCGGGGCGATCGGGTCTTCGAGACCCAGACTCGTTACGCCGTTGTCCGGCCCGTACTCCTCGTAGTACCACTCGCCAGCGACATTGAGGACGCCCGGCGGCGGCTTGATCTCGTTGACCGGCACATCCTTCAGGACGGTGCTCATGTAATCGATCCACACCGGCAATGCCAAGCCGCCGCCGGTTTCGCGCTCGCCGAGCTTCTTGGGCTGGTCGTAGCCGATCCATACCACCGCCACCAGGCTCTTCGTGTAGCCGGCGAACCAGGCGTCGAGCGAGTCGTTGGTGGTGCCCGTCTTGCCGTACAGGTCCGGGCGCTTGAGCACCGCCTGCGCACGCGCCGCCGTGCCGGTGCGGGTGACTTCCTGCAGCAGGCTGCTCGTCAAGAAAGCATTGCGCGGGGGGATGGCGGGGACCGAAACATCGGGCACCGACACGTCGGTCTGAGCGACGATGCGGCCGCGGTTGTCGGTCACTCGCGTCACCAGCACCGGGTTGACGCGGTACCCGCCGTTTGCGAAGACCCCATACCCGGTGGCCATCTGCAGCGGCGTGACCGAGCCCGTGCCCAATGCCAGCGGGAGGTAGGGCAGGTGCTTGTCGGCGTCGAAGCCGAAACGGCTGATCCAGCTTTGCGCGTAGTCGGTGCCGATCGCCTCGAGGATGCGGATCGAGACCATGTTCTTCGACTTCGCCAGGGCGCGGCGCATCGACATCGGGCCGTCGAACTCGCCGTCGTAGTTCTTCGGCTCCCAGGGCTGGCTGCCGGTGGTGACGGCGTCGTAGAACAGCGGCGCGTCGTTGATCACGGTGGCCGGCGTGAAGCCTTTTTCGAGTGCGGCGGAGTAGATGAAGGGCTTGAAGCTCGAGCCCGGCTGGCGCCACGCCTGGGTCGCATGGTTGAACTTGCTCTTGGCATGGTCGAAGCCGCCCACCATGCTGCGGATGACGCCCGTTCGGGGGTCCAGTGCGATCAGCGCTGCCTCGACCTCGGGCAACTGGGTGATCGACCAATCGTCCTTGTCGCCCTGGATGACCCGGATCACCGCGCCGGGGTTGATCTTGGTCTTCGGGTTGGCCTTCGGCGAGAGGCCGGACGCGGCCGGGCGCAGGCCGGTGCCGCTGATCGTGAGCGTCTCGCCGTTCTGCAGCACGGCGATCACTTCTTTCTGGCTGGCCTTGAGCACCACGGCGGCCTTGATCTCGTCGTTGTCGGGGTGATTGACCAGCGCTTCGGCGATGCGCGCGCCCCTCGTGCTCGCGTCGCCCGACACGTCGATGACGTCCTCGGGGCCCCGGTAGAACTGCCGGCGCTCGAAGTTTGTGATGCCGCGACGCACGGCGCGGTAGGCGGCCTCCTGATCGACCGAACGCACGCTCGTGTAAACGTTCAGGCCGCGCGTGTACGCGTACTCACCGTACTGGCTGTAGATCAACTGGCGCGCCGCCTCGGCCACATAGTCGGCATGCAGCGGCACGACGATGCGCTGGCGATAGACGAGTTCTTCCTCCTCGGCGGCATCCGCTTGTTCTTCGGTGAGATAGCCGTTCACGAACATGCGCTCGATGATGTGCTGCTGGCGCTGGCGGGCGCGAGTCGGGTTGACCACCGGGTTGTAGGCCGAAGGCGCCTTGGGCAAGCCTGCCAGCATGGCTGCTTCGGCCACCGTGATGTCCACGAGCGACTTGCCGAAGTAAATATCGGCGGCGGCGGCGAAGCCGTAAGCGCGCTGGCCGAGGTAGATCTGGTTCATGTAGACCTCGAGGATCTCGTCCTTGCTCAGCTGGCTCTCGATCTTGAGCGCGAGCAGGATCTCGTAGATCTTGCGGGTCAGCGTCTTCGCGGTGGGCAGGTAGAAGTTGCGCGCCACCTGCATCGTGATGGTCGATGCACCTTGACTGCGCGAGTCGCTGATGTTTGCCACACCCGCGCGAACGATGCCGATGTAGTCGACGCCACTGTGTTCGTAGAAGCGGGCGTCCTCGATCGCCAGTACCGCCTCCTGCATGACCTTGGGAATCTGCTCGATCGGCATGAACAGGCGGCGCTCCTCGCCGAACTCGCCGATCAGCACTTCATCGGCCGAGTACACCCGCATCGGCAGCTTGGGCCGGTAGTCGGTCAGGCCACTGATCTCGGGCAGATTCGGGTAGGCCACCGAGAGCGCGATGGCCGCAAGCGCCGCTCCGCCCAGAACCATCGCCAGTGCCACCCCGACCAGGGCTCCGAGCGCCAGCAGCGGCCAACGCACTGCCGCTGGCAGGCGGGCAAATCGGCCGGGGCCGGCACCAGACGAGGAAGAAGGCGAAGAAGGGCTCTTTCGGTCGGTCGCGCTCATGAGATTCCAGGGGATCGAAGTCGATTATAGAAATGCATCGAAGCCGGTTTTCGCCGATCGAACGGCGACTTCCGCACGCGCTTCACGCGACGTTACAAGCCGGCCGGAAAACGTCTCCACGACCCGTGAGTTTTGCAACGCGCAGACGTTGTGCGCTGGGGAAAAAGCGTTTGGAGACAAAGCCGTTACTGCTAGCATGGAAGTAACTTATTAAGAGCCATACAGCGGCTCCAGGGAGACGGTGTGGGCTTTCTTGACGGGTTGATAGGGGGCAAGCAAGCCCCGCTCGTCGGGCTGGACATCAGCTCGTCGAGCGTCAAGCTTGTGGAGCTCGGGCAGGCCGCTTCGGGCGAATACGTCTTGGAGCGTTTTGCGACCGAGAGTTTCGAAAAAGGCTGGATCGCCGACGGCCAGATCGAGAAATTCGACGAAGTCGCCGACGCGGTGCGCCGCGTGATTCAAAAGAGCGGCACGCGCACCAAGCGCGTCGCGCTGGCGATGCCGCAGTCGGCGGTCATCACCAAGAAGATCATGCTGCCGGCCGGCCTGCGCGAGGAAGAACTCGAACTGCAGGTCGAATCCGAAGCCAATCAATACATTCCCTTTTCGCTCGACGAAGTGAGCCTGGACTTTTGCGTGGTCGGGCCGAGTGCTGCTTCGGTCGGCGACGTCGAGGTGTTGATCGCGGCGTCCCGCAAGGACCGCGTCCAGGACCGCCAGGGCTTGGCCGAAGCGGCCGGCCTCAAGCCGGTCGTGCTCGACATCGAATCGCATGCTTCGCGGCTGGCGATGGCGCGCATCATTGCCGCGCTGCCAGGAGAAGGGCGCGATGCGCTGGTGGCGCTGTTCGAGATCGGCGCCGAAACGACCAGCCTGAAAGTGCTGCGCGACGAAGAACTGCTCTACGACCGCGATCAGGCTTTCGGCGGCTCCCAGCTCACGCAAATGATCTCGCGGCAGTACGGCTTCTCTTTTGAGGAAGCCGAGCAGAAGAAACTGGCCAGCGACCTGCCCGAGGACTACGACTCCTCGCTGCTCGCGCCCTTCGTCGACAGCCTGTCGCAGGAAATCGGCCGGGCGCTGCAGTACTTCTTCACCAGCACGCCGCACCACAAGGTCCATTACGTGATGCTCGGTGGCGGCACCGCCACCTTGCCGGGCCTGAAGGAGCGGGTCACCGAGCTCACCGGCTTTGCGTCGATGGTGGTCAACCCCTTTGAAGGCATGCGTCTGGGCTCCGCGGTGCGCGAGAGCAAGCTGCGCCGCGAAGCGCCGGCTTACCTGACCGCGTGCGGCCTGGCGATGCGGAGGTTCCTGTCATGATCTTGATCAATCTCCTGCCCCACCGGGAGGAGCGCCGGCAGCGCCGCAAGAAGACCTTCTATGCCGGCCTCGGCCTGGCTGCGGCCTTCGGCGTGGCGCTCGGCGCGCTGTGGTACCTCGTCTTGCAGCAGATGATCAGCACGCAGCAGGAACGCAACGCCTACCTCACTGCCGAGATCCGCAAGCTCGAAACGCAGATCAAGGACATTGCCACGCTCAAGGCCGAGATCGAGTCCCTGAAGGCACGACAGCAGGCGGTCGAAGATCTGCAAACCGACCGCAACATCCCCGTCTATCTGCTCAACGAGCTGGTCAAGCAGACGCCCGAGGGCGTTTACCTGACCGCCATCAAGCAGAACGATCAGGTCGTCTCCGTCACGGGCATTGCGCAGACCAACGAGCGCGTCTCGGAGTTCTTGCGCAACACCGCCTACAGCTCCGAGTGGCTGGAGAAGCCCGAGCTGGTCGAGATCAAGGTCGCCAACGTGACGACGGCAAATCGCGAACAAAAGCGTCTGTTCGACTTTTCGATCCGGGTGACCCTCAAGCGCCCGCCGACGTCTGCCGATAAATCGGCCTTGCCGGGGGCGGCGCGTGCCTCGGCACCTGCGTCCCCCGCGGCGCCGAAGCAGTTGTAAGAGGCCGGCACATGGCGACCAAAAACAAAGCAAACGTGGATCTGAACTCGGTTTTCGCCGAGTTGTCAGGGCAATTCCGCGGCCTCAATACCAACGAGCCGGGTCAGTGGCCCCTGCTGCCGCGGCTCGCGACCTTTGCTGCCGTGGCGATCGCGGTGCTGATCGTCGGCTGGTTTGCAATGCTGTCGGGAACCACCGACGAGTTGCAGGCCGAGCGAGACCGCGAACCGGGCTTGAAGCAGGATTTCCGCGCCAAGCTCGGCCAGGCGGTCAACCTCGGCGAGTTGCGCAAGCAGAAGATCCAGGTGCAGGAATACGTGACCCAGCTCGAGAAACAGCTGCCCGGCAAGGCCGAGATGGATGCGCTGCTCTCGGACATCAACCAGGCGGGCCTCGGCCGCGGCCTGCAGTTCGAGCTGTTCCGTCCCGGCCAGGTGGCGGTCAAGGATTACTACGCGGAACTGCCGATCACGATCAAGGTGTCCGGGCGCTATCACGACATCGGCTCGTTCGCGGCCGATGTGGCCAACCTGTCGCGCATCGTGACCCTGCACAACCTGACCATCACCGGTCAGCAAGGCGGCGCCAACGCTGCTGCGGCAGGCGCGGGCGGCAACCTCACCATGGATGCGCTGGCTCGCACCTACCGCTACCTCGACCCGGCCGAAGTGGAACTGCAGCGCAAGACCGAAGCGGCCAAGAAGCCGGGCGGAGCGAAGCGATGAAAACCTCGATGCAACGCCTTCGCCGCGCGGCCTGCATGGCCGCGGCGCTCGCCGGTTTGGCTGCCTGCGGCACCGAACAGGAAGAGCTGCAGGGCTGGATGGACCAGCAGCGCCGCGAAGTTCGGCCCAACGTGCCTCCCCTGTTGCCTCCCAAGCGCTTCAATCCCGAGCCCTACAGCCAGGCTCGCGCGGTCGAGCCGTTCAGCAGCCAAAAGCTCAGTGTTGCGCTGAAGCAGGAGGCGCGCGCTCCGAATTCGCTTTTCGCTGGCGAAGTCAATCGCCGCAAGGAGCCGCTGGAAGCCTACCCGCTCGACTCGATGGCGATGGTGGGCAGCGTGGCCCGCGCCGGGCGGCCCTTCGCACTGCTGCGCGTGGACAACCTGCTCTATCAGGTCAAGGTCGGCGACTACGTCGGCCAGAACTACGGAAAGATCACCAAGATCTCCGAGACCGACGTGACGGTCCGTGAGGTCGTCCAGGACGCATCGGGCGAGTGGATAGAGCGTGCCGCGGCCCTGCAGTTGCAGGAGCAGGCGCGATGAAGAACATTTGGGAGACCCTGAACATGAACCAATGGCGAGCACCCGCCGTCGCGCTCGCGCTTTCCTTCACCGCGTTCAGCACGTGGGCCGAGAACGCGATTCAGTCGATCAACAGCACGCAGCAGGGCGCTGCCGACGTGGTGCGCATCGAACTGAGTGAGCCGCTCGCCAACGCGCCGGCCGGCTTTGCCGTGCAGACGCCGCCGCGCATCGCCATCGACCTGCCGGGCGTGAGCAGCGCGCTGGGCAAGAGCAGCGTCGAGATCAACCAGGGCAACCTGCGGTCGGTCAACGTGGCGCAGGCCGGTGAACGCACGCGTCTGGTGCTCAACCTCAAGCAGCCCGCCACGTACAGCGCCACGATCGAAGGCAAGACGCTGGTCTTGACCGTGCAGACCACCGGCACGGCCCTGGCCGCCGGCTCGTCTTCCGCGGCGCCGGTCGTCGCGCAGACACCGGCGGAGCCGGTGCGCTTCGCCGACAGCCTCAACGAGGCGCCGCAGGTGCTGAGCAACATCGACTTCCGGCGCGGCCAGGACGGTGCAGGCCGGGTGGTCGTCGATCTGCCGAGCAACCAGGTCGGTGTCGACATTCGCCAGCAAGGCCAGAACCTGGTGATCGAATTCCTCAAGACGGCGTTGCCCGAGAGCCTGCGCCGCCGGCTCGACGTGACCGACTTCGGCACGCCGGTGCGCACCATTTCCAGCTTCCAGAGTGGCGACCGCGTGCGCATGGTGATCGAACCCACCGGCGTGTGGGAGCACAGCGCCTACCAGTCCGACAACCAGTTCGTGCTCGAAGTGCGGCCGCAGAAGGTCGATCCCAACAAGCTGACGCAGGGTCCGGGCTATGCCGGCGAGAAGCTGTCGCTCAACTTCCAGAGCATCGAGGTGCGCGCGCTGCTGCAGGTGATTGCCGACTTCACCAACTTCAACGTCGTGACCAGCGACACCGTGACCGGCAACGTGACCTTGCGGCTCAAGGACGTGCCCTGGGATCAGGCACTCGACATCATCCTGCAGGCCAAGGGCCTGGGCGTGCGCAAGACCGGCAACGTGCTGTGGATTGCGCCGAAGGACGAGATCGCCACCAAGGAAAAACTGGAGCTCGAATCCAAGGCGCAGATCGCCGCACTCGAGCCGGTGCGCCAGCAAGCCTTCCAGCTGAACTACACCAAGGCCGAAGAGGTGGCGCGGGGTCTGACCGGTCAGCTCAGCGGGCAGGGCGGCGGCGGAGGCGGCGGCAGTGATGCGGCCGGCGGCAGCAACAACGGCCGTGTCTTGTCGAGCCGCGGCAGCGTGGTCTACGAGACCCGCACCAACCAACTGTTCGTGAGCGACACGCCGACCAAGCTGGAAGAGATTGCGCAGATGATCGCGCGCATCGACATCCCGGTACGACAGGTGCTGATCGAAGCACGCATCGTC
>NZ_JACDCU010000525.1 GCF_013817365.1 Methylibium sp.
CGGCCATGTCGCGAGCACCACCCCGGCCAGCGCCAGCGCGAATGCGCCGGCCTGCATCGCATCGATGCGCTCGCCCAGTAATAACGTGCCGACCGCCGCGGCACTGACCGGCAGCAGCACCGTGTACACGCCGGCCGAAGACGCCGGCACGTACTCGAGCCCACGCATCCACAGCCACACCGACACCATGCTTGCGGCCAGCGAATAAAAGAGCAACAGCGCCCAGGAGCCACCCGCGACCGCACCGAAGTCGAAGCGCCAGGCTTGCCAGAGACCGATCGGTGTGACAAGCAGCAGACCCCACAGGTTGATCAAGGCGCTGATGCGTCGCGCGCTCAACCGGCTGGTGAGCTGCTTGCCGATCACCACGTAAATCGCTTCGCAGCAGACCGCGCCCAGCAGCAGCAAGTGGCCGAGCCACGCCGACGGTGCAAGCGCGTCGGGTTGTGCCTCACCATGGCGGCTCAGCGAAACCAGAGCGATGCCCGCCACCGCGCAGGCGATGCCGGCCGCGACCGGGCGCGTGAGGCGCTCTCTCCAGGCCATCCAGCACATCAGCGCGACGACGGCGGGCAAGGCCGCCATGATCACGCCGGCGGCCAGGGCCGAGCTCATCGACACGCCGAACAGCATGCACACCGAGAAAAGGAAACTGCCGAACAGCGACAGCGTGAAAAGAAGCCGCCGGTCTTGCCGGCTCAGTGCCGCTTCATCAGGCTCGCGCCTGACCCAGTGCGCCATCGCCAGCGTGGCGATTCCGAAGCGCAGCCACACCAGCAGAAAGACCGGGAACACGACGACCAGCAACTTGGACAAGGCCACATAGCTGCCCACCAGCACCATCGCCGCCGCAAGACACGCATAGGCCCACCAGGGCGCCCGTCCGCCGTGCGGCATGGGCGGGAAAACTATCGAGGTTCGCCGGCGCGGCCGCTTTGCCAGCGCCAGGCATCGGCGCACATTGCCGCCAGATCGCGCCGCGTGGCCCAGCCGAGCCGCTGCTGCGCCAGCGTTGGGTCGGCCCAGCAGGCGGCCACGTCGCCGGGCCGGCGCGCGACGATCCGGTACGGCACCGCACGGCCGCTAGCTTGCTCGAAGGCCGCCACCATTTCCAGCACCGACACGCCGTGCCCGGTCCCCAGGTTGACGGTCAGCAGGCCCGGCTCGCGCGCCAGGCACTCGAGCGCAGCGACGTGGCCTTCGGCCAAATCCATCACGTGGATGTAATCGCGCACGCCGGTGCCGTCGGCCGTGGGGTAGTCGCCTCCGAAAACCTGCAGCTGCTCGCGCTGCCCTGCGGCGACCTGTGCCACGAAAGGCATCAGGTTGTTCGGCAGCCCCGACGGGTCTTCGCCGATGAGGCCACTCTCGTGCGCGCCCACCGGGTTGAAGTAACGCAGTCGGGCGATGCGCCACTGCGGCTCGGCGTGCGAGAGGTCGGCCAGGATCTGCTCGGTCATGAGCTTGCTCCAGCCGTAAGGGTTGGTGGCGCTCAGCGGGAAGTCTTCGCGAATGGGCACCGTGGCCGGATCGCCATAGACCGTGGCCGAGGACGAGAACACCAGGCTGTGGACCTTCGCGCGCTGCATCGCCTCGATCAGCCCGATCGTGCCTGCCACGTTGTTCTCGTAGTAGGCCAGCGGCTGCTGCACCGATTCGCCCACTGCCTTGAGCGCGGCGAAATGGATCACCGCGTCGATGTCGTGTTCGGCGAATGCGCGGTCGAGCAGGGCGGCGTCGCGGATGTCGCCCTCGACGAAGGGCACCGGCTTGCCGACCAGCGCCTCGATGCCGCCCAACACGCTGCGCCGGCTGTTGCGCAGGTTGTCGACGATCACGAACTCCTTGCCGGCGCCGGCCAGCGCCACGCAGGTGTGCGAGCCGATGAAGCCGGTGCCGCCGGTGACGAGGATCAAGCGCGTTCTCCTGGGGGCTCAGTGTTGCGCGGCATTGTGCCGGCTGGCACCGCCGGTGCTTGCCTGCGGGATCATGGATTGATGCGCAACCAGGTCGTCTTCAGCTCGGTGTACTTGTCCAGCGCGTGCAGAGACTTGTCGCGCCCGTTGCCGCTTTGCTTGTAGCCGCCGAAGGGCACGGTGATGTCGTCTTCGTCGTACTGGTTGACGTGCACCGTGCCGGCACGCAAGGCGCGCGCGACGCGGTGCGCGCGATCGATGTGTGAACTCCAGACGCTGGCCTGCAGACCATAAGGGGAGTCATTGGCGAGGCGGACCGCCTCGGCCTCGTCCTTGAAGCGAATGATGCCGAGCACCGGCCCGAAGATCTCTTCCCTCGCGATGCGCATGTCGTTGCGCACGCCGTCGAACACGGTCGGCTCCACATAGCAGCCGCCCGTCTCCGCGCGCGCCTGGCTGCCGCCGGCCAGCACCTGTGCGCCCTCCGCGCGGCCGGCCTCGATGTAGCTCATGACCGTGCGCAACTGTCCCTGATCGACCAGTGCACCCATCACCGTGGCGGCATCGAGCGGATCGGCCGGCCGGTA
>NZ_JACDCU010000156.1 GCF_013817365.1 Methylibium sp.
CTCGCTCAACGCCGCCGACACCGCCTCGCGGTCTGCGCTGCTCTGGACCTTGACCTTCTTGGTCTGCAGGTCCACCTCGACCGAAGCCTGAGGGTCGACGGACTTGACGGCCTCGGTGACGCGGCCGACGCAGTGGCCGCAGCTCATGGACTGGATGTTGAACTCGATCATGAAAATCTCCGTAGGAAAGATGCGAAGCTCGAACTGTGAACCTTGCCACCGTGGCAAGCTCAAGCCGGCTGCCCGTATCCCCGGTCGCCGGCAGGGGAATGAAGTGCAGCCGCTTTACTTTCCTACCATGGCAAGGTTCACAGTCGAAGCCTCGCCACACTCTTCGGCTCGAAACGACGCAACAGCATGGACACCACCCTGACCTTGAAGCCGGCGCCGGCCGCAACCCAGCGCGACTGGTCCTTTCCCGTGGAGGGTATGACCTGTGCCTCCTGCGTCGCCCGCGTCGAGAAGGCGCTCGCGGCCGTGCCGGGCGTCAGCGAGGCCAGCGTCAACCTGGCGACGGAGGCGGCCAGCGTTCGGGGCGACGCCTCGGTGGCGCTGCCGGCCCTGCGCGCGGCGGTCGTGAAGGCCGGCTACAAGGTCGGCGAGCAGACGCTGCGCTTGAAGGTCGAGGGCATGACCTGCGCGTCCTGCGCGGGCCGCGTCGAGAAGGCGCTCCGGCAGGTGCCCGGTGTCGAGTCCGCGCAAGTGAACTTGGCCACTGAAATGGCGGAGGTCCGCCTCGCGAGCCGGGATGTCGATGTGGCCCAGCTCACCGCGGCCATCGAGAAAGCCGGCTACACCGCCCGCCCGGCGAGCGACGCCGGCGCGGCTGCCGATGAAGCGGCGAAACCGGCGCTCCCCGACTGGTGGCCGGTCGCGCTGGCCGCCGTGCTCTCCGCCCCGCTGGTGCTTCCGATGATCGGTTCGCTGTTCGGCGCCGACTGGATGATCAACGGCTGGCTGCAGCTCGCCCTGGCCACCCCCGTGCAGTTCTGGCTCGGCGCGCGCTTCTACCGCGCCGGCTGGAAAGCGCTGAAGGCGCGCACCGGGAACATGGATCTGCTGGTCGCCCTGGGCACCTCGGCCGGCTACGGCCTGAGCCTGTACCTGCTGCTCGCGCACGGCGCCGCCGGCGGCATGGCGCACCTGTACTTCGAGGCCTCGGCCGTGGTCATCACGCTGGTGCTGCTCGGCAAGTGGCTGGAGACGCGGGCCAAGCGCCAGACCACCGAGGCCATCCGCGCGCTGAACGCCCTGCGCCCCGAGACGGCGCGCGTGCGCCGCGACGGGAAGGAGCTGGAACTGCCCGTCGCGCAGGTGCGGACCGACGACCTCGTCGTCGTGCGCCCCGGCGAGCGCGTGCCGGTGGACGGCGTGGTGATCGAAGGCGCCAGCCAGGTCGACGAGTCGCTCATCACCGGCGAGAGCCTGCCGGTCGCCAAGGATGTGGGCGACAAGGTGACCGGCGGTGCGGTCAATGCCGAAGGCCTGCTGATCGTGCGCACCACCGCGGTGGGCGCCGAGTCGACGCTGGCCCGCATCGTACGCATGGTGGAGTCGGCGCAGGCCAAGAAGGCGCCGATCCAGCGCCTGGTCGATCGGGTGAGCGCCGTGTTCGTGCCGGTGGTGATGGGCATCGCATTGCTCACGCTGCTGGGCTGGGGCTTCGCCACCGGCAGCTGGGAAGCAGCGATCCTCAATGCGGTGGCGGTGCTCGTCATCGCCTGCCCGTGCGCGCTGGGCCTCGCCACACCGACCGCGATCATGGCCGGCACCGGCGTGGCAGCGCGCCACGGCATCCTGATCAAGGACGCGGAAGCCCTGGAGGTGGCGCACGCCGTTCAGGTCGTGGCCTTCGACAAGACCGGCACGCTCACCGAAGGGAGGCCGGAGCTGGTCGCGTACGAAGCGGCCGATGGCGACACCGCCTCGCTGCTCGCGCTCAGCGCGGCGATTCAGGCCGGCAGCGAGCACCCGCTGGCCCGCGCCGTGATGCAGACGGCCGAGCACGAGCGCGTCGCCGTGGCGCCGGCCAGCCAGGTGCGCGCCGTCGCGGGGCGCGGCATGGCGGCCACGGTGGAGCAGCGCGAGCTGCGGCTGGGGAGCACGCGCTTCATGGAAGAGCTGAAGGTCGAGTTCGGGGCGCTTATGGCCCGCGCGGCTGAGCTGCAGTCGCAGGGCCGCACCGTCTCCTGGCTGGCCGACGTGACCGAAGCGCCGCGCCTCGTCGGCCTGCTGGCCTTCGGCGACACGCTCAAGGCCTCGGCCCCTCGAGCGGTCCGGCTGCTCCAGGAGCAAGGCATCCGCACGGTGCTAGTGACCGGCGACAACCGCGGCAGCGCCGAGGCGGTCGGGCGTGAGCTCGGCATCGACGAGATCCGCAGCGAGGTGCTGCCCGAGGACAAGGCGCGAATCATCGGCGAGCTCAAGGCGGGCGGCCGGCGCGTGGCGATGGTCGGCGACGGCATCAACGACGCACCGGCGCTGGCGGCGGCCGATGTCGGCATCGCCATGTCGAGCGGCACCGACGTGGCCATGGCGGCTGCCGGCATCACGCTGATGCGGGGCAACCCGGCGCTGGTGGCCGATGCCATCGACATCTCGCGCCGCAGCTACGCCAAGATCCGCCAGAACCTGTTCTGGGCCTTCGTCTACAACGTGGTCGGCATCCCGCTGGCCGCCTTCGGACTGCTCAGCCCGGTGATCGCCGGCGCGGCGATGGCGGCGAGCAGCGTGAGCGTGGTCACCAATGCCTTGATGCTGCGGCGCTGGAAAGGAAGCGGGCAATGAACCAGATCGTGGCCGCCTCGGGGCCCTTGAACATCGGCGAAGCCGCCGCGCGCTCGGGCGTGTCGGCCAAGATGGTGCGGCACTACGAATCGCTGGGCCTGCTGCCCTCGGTGGCCCGCACGGAATCGGGCTACCGGCAGTACGGCGAGCGGCAGGTGCACACGCTGCGCTTCATCCGGCGCGCGCGCGACCTGGGCTTTTCCATCGCGGAAATCACGCAACTACTCAAGCTCTGGCAGAACCGGCGCCGCGCCAGTGCCGACGTGAAACGCATCGCGCTCGCCCACGTCGCCGACCTGGAGCGGCGCATGGCCGAGATGGCGGCAATGAAGCAGACGCTGGAACACCTGGCGACGTGCTGCCACGGCGACAGCCGGCCCGACTGCCCGATCCTCGACGAGTTGGGGCAGGAGCAGGCAGGGCCGTCGCCGAACGAACCGGTGACGGCCCCTGCGCACCGGCCCTCGGCGCCACGAAGAACAACTTCATGAAGGATGCAAGCGCGAAACACCTGCTGCGCACGCGGGCTCCAACACTTCGCTTGACTCTGGAGCCTGCTCCAGGCTTGAAGATGCCACACGGTTCGCGATACGAACCGGCGGTTCCTGGTCCGGTTCCCGAGACCGACCGCATTGACCAACAGACGAAGGAGTGAAGCAATGGCTACGAAACGCAAGGTGGAAGTGTTCAGCGCGGGCTGCTCGGCCTGCGAAGAAGCGATCACGCTGATCAAGAGCATCGCCTGTCCCTCGTGCGAGGTGAGCGTCCTCGACATGAGGGACATGGATATCGTCAAGCGGGCCAAGGCGCTCGGCGTGCGCTCGGTGCCCGCCGTGGCAATCGACGGCCAGCTTGCGAGCTGCTGCGCCGGCCGCGGCGTGGACGAGGCGAGTCTGCGGCTCGCCGGACTGGGCCGGGCGGCGTAGGCGAGATCGGACCGCATGTTCACCATCGGAAAGCTGGCCGCGCTCGCCGAGGTCAGCGCCGACACCTTGCGCTACTACGAGCGCGAGGGCCTGGTCGCGCCCAGCGGCAAGAGCGAAGGCGGCTACCGGCTCTACGACCAGGCCGCAGCCGGGCGCATCCGCTTTATCAAGCAGGCGCAGCACTGCGGGTTCACGCTCGCGGAGATCCTGGAACTGCTGTCGCTGCGCAGCAGCGACGCTGCCTGCTGCGGCGACGTGCGCCAACGCGCCCTCGAGAAGAAGCTGCAGCTCGAAGGAAAGATCCGCAGCCTGCAGGCGATGTCGAAGGTGCTCGACGGGCTGATCGGGGATTGCGCGAACGACGGCAGCCCGGTCGAGGACTGCTCGATCCTCGCGGCCCTGGAGCGATCCATGGCGAACATCGAAGAAGACCGCGCGTGAAACTCGAACTCTTCCACGCACCCGGCTGCGCGCAGTGCAGCGCCGCGCAGTCGGCGCTGCGCGAGGTGGCGCTGCAGACCGTCGAGGGCGTCGAGTGGCGCGAGGTGAATGTGCTCGACGAACTCGATTACGCGGTCACGCTCGGCGTGCTCACCTTGCCGGCGCTCGCGCTCGACGGCGAACTGGTCTTTGCCGCGCTGCCCACGCCGCAGCGGCTGCGCGAGGTGTTGCTCGGCCGAACTGCGGGGACAAGCTGAATGGATGCGGAATCGCTTCGTCTGGCCGTCGAGCAGGCGGGCCCCGCTGCGGCCGGCCTCGCGTTCCTGGCCGGGCTGCTGTTCAGCATCAACCCGGTGGCGATGGCCGCCATCCCGGTTTCGCTCGCCTATGTAACCAAGGCGCGCGCGCCGCGGCAAGCCTCCGTCTTCGGGGCCATGTTCGTGCTCGGCATGGTCGTGACCCATGGGCTGCTGGGCTTCGCGGCCGGGCTGGGCGGGCTGGGCATCGAAGCCTTGATCGGCCGCGCCTGGGGGCTGGTGCTCGGCCCGGTGCTCGTGCTGCTGGGGCTCGTGTGGCCGGGCTGGATCCGGGTGCCCTTGCCGTCGTTCGCCTTCCGCGCGAAGCGCCCCATCGGGGCCTGGGGCGCGTTCGCGCTCGGCATTCCTTTTTCGATCGCCATCTGCCCCGTGTGCACGCCCGCGCTGATCGTGCTGCTCGGCGTTTCCGCCGGCCTGGGCTCGCCGTGGATCGGCGCACTGCTGCTGCTGGCCTTTGCGCTGGGCCGGGCGGTGCCGGTCGTGCTCGGCGCAACGGCGGTGGGCTGGTTGCAGAACCTGCAAAGCCTCGCCCCCTACCGGCGGGTGTTCGAGACGGTGGGCGGCCTCACGCTCGTCGCGGCCGGGCTGTACCTGCTGAACGCGTCCCTGGTGCTGGTTCCCGGCCTGGATGTGAGCATGGTCGCCTGGAACATCCGACCCGCTCGCGCGTGGGGATGTTGAGCCATGGGCGCCGCGAACGAACGCTTGCTTTTCAGTCGCATCACCAGGCTGCCTGAGTTCAATGTGGGCGTGTTCCCGCTGCTGCTGAACTACCCGTGGGAGTTGCTGCAGGTGCCTTTGTTCGAGCAGATGCCGCACGCCCTCACTGGGAGGCGATCAAAAAGCGCGAGGGCATCGCAAGTGAATGGGCAGACAACGCTTGGGTGCGCGCGGAGGAACAGCAAACAGAGGCCGAAAACAGTAGCGCCGTCGAGACGCAAAACAGCGAGCTCCGACAAGCCAACGGGCATCTGGTCCTTGCAACGATCGAAGCTCAGGAGCTCCGGGATGCCGCGCTGATCGCTCGCCGGCGACAGGACGAGTGCCTGGCCATGCTGGCGCATGAGCTGCGCAACCCTCTCGGACCGATCCGGAACGCAGTGGAGGTCCTCGCCCGGTTGCACGAAGCGCATGCGATACCCCGACGGATCCTGGACATCATTCGTCGCCAAGTTCAACAGATGGTGCGCCTGCTTGACGACCTGCTCGATGTGTCTCGCTTGACGCATGGCAAAGTAAGCTTGCAGCGGCGGCCTACGGAGGTCACCGAGTTCATCAACCGAGCGGTCGAGGCGACCACCGAGATCGTGAAGGAGCGAAGTCAACAGCTGACGTTGGAACTTCCTAAGGTCCCCCTCTACGTCGAGGGGGATGCGGTGCGCCTTGCGCAATCTGTTGCAGAACGCCTCCGAGTCTCCGGGGGCGGCTCGTCGGTGATGGCGGCGAAGGACAGCAACTCGGGCTCACCGTCGCGCTTCCAGTGCGACCACAGGCACGCCACCAGCATGGCTTGCGGCGGGTTCGGCTTGAACTCGAGTACAACATTCTCGACGGCCTCGCCTGCGCCGAGGCCTCGGCCTTCCAGCCGATGGCGGTTGACGTTCTCGTAGAAGGCGTTGACGACCATGAGGCCATTCGAGAACCCGAAGAGGTTCTTCCAGAAGCCCTCCAGGTTGTCTCGCCGGGCGTTGTAGGTGCCCGGGTACTTGGTGTCGTAGAAGGCAGGCTTGCCGGGCGGGCGGCACTGGTAGCGCATGGGCTTGACGACGCGTCGGCCGCCCTCCATGACGATGACCGGCGCATAGATGCCGGGGAAGATGCGCGAGTCCTGTTCTTTGGGCTCGGCCCGTTTCGGGTCGCTCAAGCGCGTCATCGCCCGATAAATTTTGTCGGTGGCAATGCGCTTCGATTCCGCCGCAGCCTTGGTCGGCTTGGCCTCCAGCGCTCGCTCGGCATCGGCCAGGCGCTTTCGCTGCGCGAAGAGCTCCTGCTCGAGCTTGGATGCCTGCTCGGACGCGAATTCCTCAATCAAGGTCCGGATGCGGCGCTCGTCCTCGTCCGCGGGCTCATGCCCCTGGAAAGCCGCCTGCATGGCCTTGGGAATCTTGACTTTGCTGTCGCCTTGCCGGCGCCAGAAGATGTCGACGGATCGCGGAGGCCGGGATGCCGGTCCCGGTGTCGCGCACGGTCAGGCAGGCGCGATCTCCGCGTCGTTCAAGTCGCACTTCGATTTCGCCCTGGAAGGTGAACTTGAAGGCATTGGAAAGAAGATTCAGGACGATCTTCTCCCACATATCGTGGTCCACGCAGACCGGCTCGCCCAGGTTATCGATCTCGACCTTGAAGCGCAGACCGGCCTCTTCGATGGCGGCTCGAAAGACGCTCGCCAGGTCCGCCGTCAGGCGCGGCAGATCCGTGAGGCGGTAGGCGGCATCGACCCGGCCGGCCTGGATGCGCGAGAAGTCGAGCAGGGTGTTCACCAGCTTCAGAAGCCGCCGCGCATTTCGGTTGATGCGTTCCTGCCGCTCTCTTTGGCGCGGCGGCAGAGGCTCTCGGTGTCCGCGAGTGAGTCCTCGAGCGGCCCCAGCATCAAGGTGAGTGGCGTTCTGAATTCGTGACTCACGTTGCTGAAGAAGGCGGTCTTGGCCCTGTCGATGACGCTCAGTTCCTCGGCCTTGCGTCTTTCTTCTTCGTAGGCGAGAGCGGTGGCGATGGCCGTGCCGACGGCTTCGCCGAGCATCTCGATGAAACGCTGGTACGACGCGTCGGCCGGCAGGCGTGTGCTCATGCCCACAACCGCAAACCCGAACGGGCCGGCGAGAGCGTGGGTCTTGATGGGGACGACGAATGCCCGGGCGATCGCCTCGGGGTAGTTGGCGCAGGCCATGGCACCGACTCTCGCCACCACGTCGTGAACCAGCGTGCCGCGGCGCGTGTCGAGCACCTCTCGGAACGGCCAGGGCGCCGCGTCCGTTGCGACAGCGTCGCCCAATGTGAACGAATGGCCACGCCTGGCGGGCGCTGACTTGGCCGAGGTGGCAGCAGAGCTGTGGGCTCAGGAGCGCTGGCGAACTCTCGAGCCTGAAGAGGCCGCCACGGCGTGGCTGCGCCAAGGCATTCCGACCATCGCGTAAGCGAGCTGCCTGTAGAAAGGCTGAGATCAGCCGCCGCCTGATCACCCAGCACCGGCCAGACCTCAGGCCATCTTCACGGCGGTCCCGCTGACCGCCACCATCATCATTCCATTGGCCTCGCCAAGCACTTCGTAGTCGAAGTCGATGCCGACGATCCCGTCGGCGCCGAGCTCTTTGGCGGCGGCCAGCATGTCTTCCAGCGCTGCGTCGCGTGCGCCGGACAGCGCCCGCTCGTAGCCGCCGGCGCGCCCGCCCACCACGTCGCGCACCGACGAGAACAGGTCGCGGAAGATGTTCGCGCCGATGATGGCCTCGCCGTTGACCAGGCCCAGGAAGGTCTCGACACGCGCGCCCTCCCCGCTCGGCACGATGGTGGCGAGAAAAAAGCCTTCGTCTTTCTTGGAGAACCAACCCATCTCAGACTCCTGAAGTCCCGTGATGCAGACAAGATACACGCTGCACGAAGGGTATGGGCCGAGGGGGCAAGCCACCCCGCCTCCTCACTGCAAGCAGCTCTTGAGGCTACCTGCCACCTTCTCCAGCGTCGCGTAGACCTCGTCCGCCCGCGCGCCCG
>NZ_JACDCU010000526.1 GCF_013817365.1 Methylibium sp.
TCTCGGCCGCATTTCACCGGAGAAGCGGGTCGACCGCGCGATCGAGATCGCCATCGCCTGCGGCGCGCCGCTGCGCATCGCGGCGAAGGTCGATGCCGTGGACCGCGCCTACTTCGAGGCGCAGATTAAGCCGCTGCTCGATCACCCACTGATCGAGTTCATCGGCGAGATCGATGAAGAGCACAAGAGCGCGTTCCTGGGTCAGGCCCGGGCGCTGCTGTTTCCGATCGACTGGCCCGAGCCTTTCGGCATCGTGATGATCGAGGCCTTTGCGTGCGGCACGCCGGTGGTGGCCTACGCGGGCGGCTCGGTTGAAGAAGTGATGGAACACGGCGTGACCGGATTCATTGTCAACAACCAGAAGGAGGCGATCGCCGCGGCGTGCAACATCGCCAGCATCGACCGGCGCCGCTGTCGCCGGGTGTTCGAGCGCCGCTACACGGCGCGCACCATGGCCGAGCGCTATGTCGATGTCTACCGGGGACTCGCAGCATGACGGAGAAGATCCAGATCGGCGACAAGTGGTATGTGGCGGCCACCGCGGCGCGCGCCGGAGACACCCCGCAGGTGCTCAAGCAGGACGAGACCTTCGCCCTCTTCGACCAGTTCGGCGACATTCCGCTGCTCGGCAGCGGAGAGCACGGGCTGTATCACGAAGACACGCGCTATCTTTCGCGCCTCGAACTGCTGATCGATGGCGCGCACCCGCTGTGCCTGGGCACGTCGGTGAAGGAGGCCAACAGCCTGTTGACGGTGGACTTGATGAACCCGGACTCCGCCACCGCGGCCAAGGGCACGCTGCACATCTTTCGCGCCAAGCTGCTGTGGCGCGGCGCCTGCTACGAGCACATTCGCGTCGTCAACCACGGCGAGCATGAGGTCGCCACCACGCTGAAGCTTCAGTTCGAGGCCGACTTCGTCGATCTCTTCGAGGTGCGCGGCATGCAGCGCACCCGCCGTGGCGAGCACCTGCCGGCGAGCGTGAGTCAGGCGCAGGTGCTGCTGCCCTACCGCGGCCTGGACGACCAGCTCCGCCACACCCATCTGCAGTTCGATCCGATGCCTGCACGGCTCGGCCCGCAAGAGGCCGAGTTCGAGTTGCACCTGGCGCCGGACGACGAGCGACACCTCTACTGCACGGTGCGCTGCGAATCCCGACCGGGCGAGGCCGCCGCGCCGCCCGTGGCGCACTACGACAGCGCGTTCGTCAACACCAAGGCCGAGCGCCGGGCCTTGCGCGAGAACCGCTGCACCATCGAGACCTCGAACCCGCTGGTCAACCTGTGGCTCGAGCGCTCCGTGGCCGACCTGGCGATGCTGACCACCCAACTGCCCACCGGGCCGTATCCGTACGCCGGAGTGCCCTGGTACTCGACCACCTTCGGGCGCGACGGCATCCTCACAGCGCGCGAGATGCTGTGGCTCGACCCCTCCTTGGCGCGCGGCGTGCTGAGTTTTCTGGCCGAAACGCAGGCGCAGTCGAAAGACGCCGAGCGCGACGCCGAGCCGGGCAAGATCCTCCACGAGGCCCGGCGAAGCGAGATGGCCGCCACGCGCGAGATTCCGTTCGGCCGCTACTACGGCACCGTCGACGCAACACCGCTGTTCGTGGGCTTGGTCGGTGCCTATTACCGGCGCACCGGCGATCTCGAATTCGTGCGCAGCATCTGGCCGAACGTGCTGGCCGCGCTGCGGTGGATCGACCAACACGGCGATGCCGACGGCGACGGATTCGTCGAGTACCAGCGACGCAGCCAGGAAGGTCTGGTGCAGCAGGGCTGGAAGGATTCTCAGGATTCGATCTTCCACGCCGACGGGCGCCTGGCCGAGGCGCCGATCGCGCTGGCCGAGGTGCAGGGCTACGTGTTCGAAGCCAAGCTGCTCGCCGCCGAACTGGCACAGGCGCTCGGCGACACCTCGCTGGCCCAGCGGCTGCGCGATGACGCGAAGCAGCTCCAGCAACGCTTCGTGCAGGCCTTCTGGTGCGAGGAGATCGACACCTACGCCATCGCCCTGGATGGCGACAAGCGCCGCTGCGCGGTGCGCAGCTCCAACCCGGGCCATGCGCTGTGGAGCGGCATCGCCGCACCCGAGCATGCAGCGCGCATCGCCGAGGGCATGCTGAGCGAGCGCTTCTACAACGGCTGGGGCATCCGCACCGTGGCCCGCGGCGAGCCGCGCTACAACCCCATGGCGTATCACAACGGCTCGATCTGGCCGCACGACAACGCCCTCATCGCCGCCGGCATGGCGCGCTACGGGCACACGACCCAGGCCATGCAGGTGCTCACGGGCCTGTTCGAGGCGAGCATGCATTTCGACCAGAACCGCCTGCCCGAGCTGTTCTGCGGCTTCCCGCGCCGCGAGTCGGAAGGCCCTGTGCTCTACCCGGTGGCCTGCTCGCCGCAAGCCTGGGCGGCGGCGGCACTGTTCAGCCTGCTGCAGTCCTGCCTGGGGCTGGACGTCGATGCCGTGCGCGGCAAGGTGTCGCTGCA
>NZ_JACDCU010000527.1 GCF_013817365.1 Methylibium sp.
GCATCATCACGGTTCATTTGCCGCCGATGAGCAGCGCGTTCGACACCGCCGGGTGGCTGGTCGCGGCTTGAGCCGTTGCCTGCATACGTAAGAACGGGCCCTGCGGGGCCCGTTTTCTTTGTGCGCAATTTTCCGCAAGACAAGTCCGTCAGCCTCGACCGGCGGCCAGTGCCAGCGCCAGCGCCACGTACTGCGACACCGGCACCTCTTCGGCCCGGCGCTGAACGTCGAAGCGACCGGCAAAGCCGCGCGCCTCCAGCCAGCGCCCCAGGGTGTGGCGCAGCAGCTTGCGGCGCTGCGAGAAGGCCACCTGCACCAGTTCGCCGAGCAACGCGGCGCCCACCGCCGGCGGCTGCGCGAACGGCTGCATGCGCACCACGGCCGAATGCACACGCGGCGGCGGCTCGAAGGCATCGGGCGGCACCTCGAGCACCGCTTCGATGTGGTAGCGCCACTGCAGCATCACCGAAAGCCGGCCGTAGTCCTTCCCGCCCGGGGCAGCGGCCATGCGTGACACCACTTCCTTTTGCAGCATGAAGTGCTGGTCTTCGACCTGCCCAGCGGCCGGCAGCAGGTGAAACAGAATCGGGGTGGAGATGTTGTAGGGCAGGTTGCCGACCACTCGCAGCTTCGCGCCGGCGGCCTGTGCCAGCGCCGGGAAGTCCACGCTCAGCACATCGGCCTCGATGACCTGCAATTCGCCTCGCCGACGCAAGTGCGCCGCCAGATCGCGGTCGAGTTCGATGACGGTGAGGCGCTCGCTGCGCGCCACGAGGGGGTCGGTCATCGCGCCCAGGCCGGGGCCGATCTCGACCAGCGCCTCGCCCGGCTTCGGCGCGATCAGTTCAACGATGCGGTCGATCACCGCGCGGTCGGTCAGGAAGTGCTGACCGAAGCGCTTGCGGGCAATGTGCTTCACGGGCTGCGCAGGCGGGGCCGGCATGGGCTGGAAGCCGCCGGCGCGAGCGTCACGGCGACCGGAGCTCACGCGTCGTCGCCGCCGCCGTCGGAGCCACCGTCATTGCGGCGGCTCGCGCATCTCCACATAGGCGCGCGCTCGCACCTCGCGTGACCATTCGAGGTAGGCAGCCTCGAACTTGCGCTCGCGCAGCAGGTTGCGAGCGATTTGGCGTTGCTGCTTGCGATCGACCGCCTGCGTGCGCCGCTCCAGAACCTGTATCAGGTGCACGCCGAAGCGTGAGACCACCGGCTCGGAGATCTGCTCGGGCTGCAGCGACTTCATCGCGTCCTCGAACTCCGGCACGAACTGTCCGGGCGAAGCCCAGCCGAGCTCGCCGCCTTGTGCGGCACTGCCGTCCTCCGAGTTCTGACGGGCGAGTTGCTCGAAGCGCACTGCACCCGCCGCGACCTGCTGCTTGAACTCCGCCAGCCGCTCGATAGCCGCACTCTCGCTGAGCTGCGAAGACGGACGCAGCAGGATGTGACGAGCCCGCGTCTGCGTGACACGCATGCCGCCGTCGCGGCGCTCGAGCAGCTTGAGCACGTGAAAGCCGGCCCCGGAGCGCAGCACCTGCGGCGCCGTCTGGCCGGCGCGCAGCGGCGCCACGGCGGCGACGAACAGTTCGGGCAGGCGGTCGGCGGGGCGCAGGCCGAGCGCACCGCCCTGCTCTTTGGGACCCGTCGACAGCTCGTTCACCAGCTGGGTGAAATCTTCTCCGTCACGCGCGCGCGTCAGCGCCTGCTCGGCCACCCGGCGGCGCTCCGCGACCTGGGCCTCGCCGGCGCCTTCCGGCACGCCGATCAACAGCTGAGCGACGTTGTACTCGGGCGGCGCCGCGCCACTGGCGCGCGAGGCCAGCAGGGCGTCGATCTCGGCCTCGCTGATGCGGATACGCGAATTGACCTCGCGCTCGCGCACACGCTCCAGCAGCATCTGGTCGCGCAGGGTATTGCGAAAGCGCGTGAAGTCGATGCCCTCGCTGCGCAGCCGCTCGCGCAGTTGGGCCAGCTCGATGCGGTTTTGCGCCGCGACGTTGGCCACGGTGCGGTCGAGTTCGGCTTCGTCGATGCGCATGCCGCTGTCGCGTGCATGCGTGAGCTGGGCACGCTCGTTGATCATGGCCTCGAGCACCTGGCGGCGCAGCTCGTCGTCGGCCGGCAGGCGGGCGCCGCTCTGCGCGGCGTCGCGCCGCACCGCGGCCACGCGCTGTTGCACCTCGCCGTTGGTCACCAGTTCCTGATCGACGACAGCGACGATGTAGTCGGCAGAGCGCGCCGCGCTGCGCTCGCCTTGCACGGGCTGCGCGACGGCCGCAGCGCCAAGCACGAGTCCGACGCCGAACAGGCCGGCCGCAAAGGCGCCGCGCCGCAGCGCGTGTGTGAAAGAAAGGATGGAAGGCATGGCCTGGTTCAAGGAATCGCCAGGGCCGGCGCGACGAAGGGCTCGTCGTCTCGCAGCAGCCGGTAGCCGGGGATATTCTCCCTCAGCGCTCCCAGCGGGTTGGAGCCCAGGCGAGAGAGCCCCACCAACTCG
>NZ_JACDCU010000157.1 GCF_013817365.1 Methylibium sp.
AGCCGATGACGCGCAGCGACCCGAGTTCGCGTCCGCCAGCATCGAAGAACACGATCCCCGGCGGGCCGAACAGCCCGAAGCGCTTGAGCAGTGCCCGGTCTTGTGCCGAGTTGGCGGTGACATCGACTTGCAGCAGCACCGCCTTGTCGAGCTTTGCACGGACCCTCGGATCGGCGAAGGTGAAGCGCTCCATCTCCTTGCAGCTCACGCACCAGTCGGCGTAGAAGTCGAGCAGCACCGGGCGGCCGGAAGCGGCGAGGGCGGCGTCGAGTTCGGCCACCGTGCGCACGCGCGTGAAGCGCGGGCCCTCGTGAGCACCGGGCCTTGCCTGCGCTCCTGCCGCATCGCCGCCAGCACGGCTTGCCAACGGCGCCAGCGGACGCAGCGGATCGCTCGCACCGGCAGCGGCGCCGACGAGTTGCAGCGCGCCGGCGATCGCGAGCACCAGGCCGGCCGTCTTGCCGAGCCGCAGCGCAGCCCCCGCCCGTTCGGGCAGGCGGTCGAAGACGAACAGGAAAGTCGCCGCGCACAGCAGCACGGCGCCCCAGCCGGCCACGGCCAACGGCGCCGGCAGCACCGGCGACAGGATCCACCAGGCCACTGCCAGCAGCAGCACGCCGAATCCGCGCTTCACGCCCTCCATCCATGCGCCGGCGCGCGGCAGCAGGCTGCCGGCCGAGGCACCGACGAGCAGCAGCGGCACGCTCATGCCGGCCGCCAGCGAGAACAGCGCGCTGCCGCCGAGCAGCACGTCGCGCGTCTGGCTGATGTAGATCAGCGCGCCGGCCAGCGGCGCGGCGACGCAAGGGCTGACGATCAGCGCCGACAGCCCGCCCATGGCGAACACACCGAGGGCATGGCCTCCGGGCAGGCGGTTCGTCCCGCTGGAAACGCCGCTGCTCCAGGCAGCCGGCAGCTGCAGCTCGTAGAAGCCGAACATCGACATCGCCAGCGCGGCCAGCATCGCTGCGAAGACGCCCAGCACCCAGGGCGTTTGCAGCGCGGCGGCGAGACCCTCGCCGGCCAACCCGGCCGCGACGCCCAGCAGCGTGTACACGAGGGCCATGCCGAGCGAGTAGACGATCGACAGCGAGAGCCCGCGGGAGCGGGACACCGCGCCGCCCTTGCGGCCTGCGCCGACGATGATCGACGACAGGATCGGCAGCATCGGCAAGACACAGGGCGTGAAGGAAAGCAGCACGCCGGCCAGGAAGAAGGCGCCGACGACGATCCAGTAGCGCCCGCTGCGCAGGGCGCCGTCGATCGAGGCATCGCCGGAGCTGCCGAGCCTCGGCGCGCTTGCGTCCGGTGCAGGGGCGGCCGGGGCCGTGGCGGCATCGACCGCGCGTCCGTCGAGCGTGCCTGTCGCCATGTCCGCGGCCACGGCGGTACCGCCGAGGGTCATGACGCGCACCGTGCCGTCGCCGCCAAAGCCCGCCAACCGGACCTCTGCAGCGTGGGTCATCGGCGGGTAGCACAGCCCCTTGTCGGCGCAGCCCTGGCTGGTCACGTTCAAGGCAAAACCAGCCGGGGCGTCTTCGACCGGAAGGCGGATCGTCAGGCTGCCCCGATGCGTCTCCACGTCCTTGCCGAAGGTTTCGTCGAACTTGACCTTGCCGGCCGGGATGACGGCCGCGCCCAATCGGGCCGCGGGCGGCTCGGCCGCAAAGGCGAACTGCTCCCGGTACAGGTAGTAGCCGTCCGTCACCTTGAAGACGATTTCCACGGTGCGATCGTCGAGGGTGCGTGCCTAGAAGCGGAAGGCCTGCTCGGGCGGCAGGAAGTCTTCCGCGGCCACCGCGACCGGGAGCGCCAGAAGCGAGACGACAAAGCTCAGGAGGATCGACAACGCTCGCATGGCTAACTCCGGGTTCAGGCTGCGCAACTCAGCGGGCCTTCGACAACAGCGGCAGCTGCTCGACGAACCGCGCCTCGTCGCGGGCATCGTCCAGGCAGCGCAGGTCGAGGCACAGCACGCCGTCGTGGATGTGGCCGACGACCGGCACCGGCAGCGCGCGAAGCGCCTCCTCCAGGCGCTGCAGCGCGCGGCCGGATAGCCTGGGCGCAATGCCCAGGCCGAAGCTCGGCAGCCGGTCGACCGGCAGCGAGCCGCTGCCGATCTGGCTCAGCAGGGGCCGTGCGTCGACGACGCAGTCGCTGCCGAGCGCCTGCGCAAGCATTGGCCGCAAGCGCTGTGCCACGGCCTCGATCTCGGCCGCCGGCCGCGTCAGCAGACGCAGCGTGGTGAGCCGCTCGCGCAGCCGCTCGGGGTGGCGGTACAGCCGCAGCACCGCCTCCAGCGCGGCGAGCGTGATCTTGCCGACGCGCAGCGCGCGCTTGAGGGGGTTCTTCTTGATGCGGCGGATGAGCTCGGCGCTCCCGGCCAGCAGGCCGGCCTGCGGGCCGCCGAGCAGCTTGTCGCCGCTGAACAGCACCAGGTCGGCACCGGCCGCGATGGCGCCCCGCACCGTCGGCTCCGGCGGCAGGCCATACGCGGCCAGGTCGATCAGGGAGCCGGCGCCGAGGTCGTTGATCATCGCCAGGCCGCGCGCGTGCGCGAGCGCCGCGAGTTCGTGCTCGGGCACCTCGGCGGTGAAGCCGCTGAGCGCGAAATTGCTGCGGTGGACCTTCATCAGCAGCGCCGTGCGCGGCGTGATCGCCGCCTCGAAGTCGCGCAGGTGGGTGCGGTTGGTCGTGCCGACCTCGCGCAGGCGGGCCCCGGCGCGGGCCATGATGTCGGGCACCCGGAACGAGCCGCCGATCTCGACCAGCTCGCCGCGCGAGACGATGACTTCGCGGCGCTGCGCCAGGGTGTTGAGCGCGAGGAACACGCCGGCCGCGTTGTTGTTGACGACGGTGCAGGCTTCGGCCCCCGTCAGCTCGCACAGCAGGTCGTCGACGAGGTCGTCGCGGTCGCCGCGGCCGCCGGTGGCCAGGTCGAATTCGAGGTTGCCGGGCATGCGCATCGCCTGCGCGACCGCGGCGATGGCTTCCTCCGGCAGCAGGGCGCGTCCGAGGTTGGTGTGCAGGACCGTGCCGGTGCAATTGAAGACGGCGCGCAGTTTCGGGGCCGCGCGTGCCGCCAGGCGCTTGCCGCACCGGGCCGCGAGTTCGTCGGGCGTGGGCACCGGTTCGTCGTCGGCGCGTGCGCGCGCCTCGGCCAATGCCTCGCGCAGTGCGGCCACGACGGCGCTGTGGCCGTGCTCGGCCAGGAGCGACTGCGCGGGTGGCGAGCGCAGCACGCGGTCGACGGCCGGCAGCGCGGCGCGCGGCGAGATCCCCGACGGCGCAGCGCGCCCCGAGACGCCCGGTGGCGCTACGAGCGACACGGCCGCGGGCCTGCAGGCGGCGGAAAAGAGTGGGAGTCGAACCCACCAAGGACCGGCTGGCGGCCCTTCCCGGCTTTGAAGGCCGGACGTCCCACCGGGGAGCGCATCTCTTCCATGAATCAATTCGGCGCTGCGCCGGCCTCGCCGAAGACCGACGCTGCTTCGCGTCGGAGGCGCCGGCCGTCCCGGCGCCGCATCGTGAAGCCGGCGCGGTCGAAGTACTCGAGCACCGGAATGCCGAGATTGCGGTGCAGGCCCGTCGCTTCCCGGAAGGGGCCGACCGTGAGGATCCCCTTCGGGTGCGCACTTGCGAGCCTTTGCGCCTGCGCCGCAAGCTCCGCGACCGTCCGCGGCAGCATGAAGACCTCGCGGCGCACTTGGTGCAGCTGACCCATGCGCACCAGCTTGCGCAGCAGCAGCCGCAGCAACTCGTCCTTCGTGCGCATCTGCTCCGCGAGGCCGGCCACCTGCGGCGTGGCGATGCCTGCGGCTTCCAGCAAGGGCCGAGCACCCTGCCACAGGGCGCATTCCGACTCGCTCAGGGTCACCTCGTGGCCCGGCAACCGGTAGCGCGAGCCGGCGCGACGCACCAGGCCGGCCTGGACCAGCTGTTCGGCGATCGCCGCGGCGATCGGCAGCGCCGGCCGGCCGGGCAGGGCTGCGCGCAGCTCGTCGATGTGGGGCCCCGGGCTGTCCGGGTCGCGTTGATGGCAGACCTGCAGCCAGCCCTGCAACCCCTGCGCGCAGGCCGACCAGTGCGCAGCGCCGAAGCCCAGCGCCGGCGCACGCGACGCGGTGCCGGCAGGCCGCAGGACCTGCATCGCCACGCTGTCGAGAACGCGGGCCCGTTCGTCGTCGCGCAGGTTGTACAGGCGGGCGAAGGCGTCGAGATCGACGCCGGCCGGCTCCACGTCGAGCAGTTGCCGCAGCGCGTCGTTCGGCGCCGGCGACTCCAGCGCGCGCAGCACCGCCAGCCGCTGCGGCTTGCGGCGGCCGCGCGCGGGTCCGAAGGCGTCGAGCACGCTGCCGCCGCCCAGGGTCCGCTGCGCGGACTGGTCGCGCACGATGAAGCGGTCGCCATGCAGCGCGCCGATCGGCGCGTCGAGGACGAGCTGTGCAAGCGCGCTGGCGCCGGGCCGGAGCGGCTCCTCCTGCAACAGCGCGATGCGGCCGGTCACGTCGTTCGCGCCGAGGTGGACATGCACCGGCGTCCAGTGCCGCAATGCCCGGTCCTCGCTGCCCAGCAACTCCAGGCGGACGTCGAGCCGGTCCGTGGGGGCATGCAGCGCCGAGCCGAGCAGCCATTGGCCGCGCGCAATGTCCCGGCGGTCGAGCTGGGGCGCGGTGATGTTGAGTGCGCAGCGCTGCCCGATGCCGCCGCCGTCCGCCGCGCGGTTCTGCGCGTGCAGCCCGCGCACCCGGACCTCGATGCCCAGGGGCGAAAGGGTCAGCCGGTCACCGACGGCGACACGGCCGGCGAACACGGTGCCGGTGACGATGGTGCCGATGCCGGGCCGCGTGAAGGAGCGGTCGATCGCCAGCCGGAAATGGCCGCCCGCGGCCCGGCGCGACGGCTGCCGGGCTGCGGCCTCGTGCAGGTGCCGGCGCAGGTCGTCGATGCCCTCCCCGCTGACAGCCGAGACCGGCTGCACCTCGAAGCCGGCGCAGCGCGTGGCGGCCAGCAGTCGGCGCACCTCCTGCAGCGCGGCCTCGCGCCGCGCGTCGTCCACGCGGTCGACCTTGGTCAGGGCGACGACGCCGTCGGCGAGGCCGAGCTGCTCGACGATCGCCAGGTGCTCCAGCGTCTGCGGCATCGGACCGTCGTCCGCCGCGATCGCCAGCAGCACATGGTCGATGCCGGTCGCGCCGGCCAGCATGTTGTGGATGAACCTCTCGTGCCCGGGCACGTCGACGAAGCCGAGCGTGTCGCCGCTGGGCAGCGGCTCGTAGGCATAGCCGAGGTCGATGGTGATGCCGCGCGCCTTCTCTTCCGGCAGGCGGTCGGCGTCCACGCCTGTGAGCGCGCGCACGAGCGAGGTCTTGCCGTGGTCGATGTGCCCTGCGGTGCCGACGATCATGCGGTCTCGGTAATGCGGTAAGGGTGTGCGGTGAAACAAGGGCCCGCTCGCGCGGGCCCTTGTTCGTTCTCGGTGCGAAGCGCTTACTTCGCCATGGCCTGCTTGTCGGCGCCCGGCTTGACCGTGGTCTCGGCCAGTTCCAGCATCCAGGTCTTGAATGGCACGAAGTCGACGCGGTTGCTCACCGCGTACAGCTTCGAGGGCGCATACAGGAACACGACGTTGGCCTGCTCGTGGACGTAGCGGTTCAGCTCGGCAGTCTTCTTCTCCAGGTTGGCCTTGCTCTTCTCGGCCAGGATCGCCTTGCCCATCGCCTCGAACTTCGGGTCTTCCGGCATCTTGCGGAAGCCCCCGTCCTTGGCGAAGAACTCGCGGAAGACGACGCCGTACGGGTACTCCGGCGACCAGTCGAAATGCTCGACCAGCCACACGTCCCAGCCGTCGCCCTTGGGCGTGCCCGAGTAGTCGGCCGTCACCTTGACGCCGGCCTTCTCCAGGCTCGCTGCCATCGCCTCGACCACCCCCTTGTAGCCCTCGCCCGCCACGACGGTGATGCCGCTGATGCCCGCCGCCTTCAGCGCCTTGCCGGCGGCTGCCGGCTCGTACGCGTAGGGCTGGAGGTCGGCGTCATAGCCGTAGTGCCCGGGCACGATCATCGCGGGGATCACGGTGCCGTAACCCTTGGCACCCTGTTTCACCACCATCGCCCGGTCGACGGCCTTGCTGAGCGCCTGCCGCACCTTGATGTCGTTCCACCTCGACGCCGGCGCATTGCGGTTGATCACCCCGACCAGCACCGTCTTGGCCTTGCTCTCCACCAGACGCGCCTTGGTGCTCGACTCGAGCGCCACGGCCTCGCTCGGCGTGAGCTCGGTGACGATGTCGACCTTGCCGCCCTTGGCCACTTCCTCCAGCGCTTCCGCCTTCGAAATCACGTTGTCGAAGACGAAGGTCGCCTTCGGCATGCGCGCCTTGTTCCAGTAGGTCGGGTTGGGCTCGAGCGTGAGCGTCGGCGAACGCTTGTCCAGCACCGAAAAGCCTTCCTTGAGCACGAACGGACCAGTCCCCCACGGACCCGGTTCGTCGATCACTCACCATTGGCCTTCGGCGTTGCCTGCCTTCTTGTTCTTGAACCCGTTGGTGTCCCAGAACCGGGTGCTCGCCACGTGCATGCCGCGGAACTTCATGATCGCGGCACTGTCGGTGGCCGGGAACACGAAGCGCACGGTGTGGTCGTCGACGATCTCGAGCTTGGTGTCCTTGGCGAAGTTGAGGAAGGCGCCCGGCGGGTGCGGGTTCTCCCAGCGCTGCACCTCGTCGAAGCTGCGGCGGAACACCTTGGCGTTGAACGGCTCGCCGTCCTGGAACTGGATGCCCTTGCGCAGCTTGAACTCGAGCGTCTTGTCGTCGACCCAGCGCCAGCTTTCGGCCAGCGTCGGGATCGTGCGGCCGTCTTCGTTCACCCGCACCAGTTCTTCCATGGTGTTCCAGGTGATCGACAGCCAGTTGACCGGCGAGGGATCGACCACGGTGATGACGGGCGTGGCGGCGATTGCCGCCGCTGACCCGGCTCCCAGCGTGACCGCCATCGCCAGCGCCCGTGCGCGCTGCTTCCAGCGCGGCGGGACAACCGGATTCATGGCAAACATAAGCGTTGTCTCCTTGTGTTGATGAACGAACGACCGCTGCCTCGCCCGCCGGTGCGTCTAGAGCAGCGGCCGAACCAGTTCTTCGAAGCGGCCCGGGCGGCGCCTCGCCGAGCAGCGAATGGACCAGCCGGCCCTGGGCGTCGACGATCACCGCGAAGGGCAGTCCACCGGCGCTGTTGCCCAGCTTCTTGGACAGCGCGATGGCGTCGTTGCTGCCCAGGAGCAGCGTGTAGTTGATCTGGTAGTCCTTGGCGAACTGGACCACCTTGTCGGTGTTGTCCACCGCGACGCCGACGATCTTGAGCTTGCGGTCCTTGTACTTCTCGTGCAGCGCCTTGAGCTCGGGCACCTCGTGCTTGCACGACTTGCACCAGGTGGCCCAGAAGTACACCAGCATGGGCTGGCCCCTGTACTGCGCCAGCGGCTGGAGTTGGCGGTCGAAGTCCTTGAAGCTGGCGGCGAACAGCGCTTCGGCGGTCGAAGCGCCCGAAGGAGCGGCATCGGCCTGCGCGGGCGCCGCCGGTGCGGCCGTGGCCGCCGCACCGGCAAGCATCAACAGGCCCAGGACTTTCCACACCGCTCGGCTGTGCATCGAATCGCTCCTGCTGGGACGGCGCACTTTGCACCGACTCGTAAATAATGTACGCGCTAATTATTTGCGCGAAAAGCACTTTCCTTGCAAACTCGGGAGCCGATGGATCGGTGTTTTCCCCAGCTTCTTTACCGGCGTGAACGGCGACATCCCATGCGCGTGCTTACCCTGCTGCTCGTCGCCGCGATGGCGCAGACCCTTTTCGTGTTCCGGCCGGTCGCGCCGCCTGCGCCGACGGCGCCGCCGCCCGGGTACACGAAGGCCAAGGCCGACGCGGTGTTCAACAGCTCCTTCAAGCGATTCACGTCGACGCCGCAGGCGCTGGCGGTGTACCGGGGACGGCCGCTGGTGATCTACTTCTGGGCCACCTGGTGCGTGCCGTGTCGCGAGGAGACGCGGATGCTCGCGGCGCTGCAAGGGCGTCATTCCGCCGACGAATTGACGGTGCTCGGCATCGGCATCGACCAGTCGGACAAGCTGGAACG
>NZ_JACDCU010000528.1 GCF_013817365.1 Methylibium sp.
CGTCATCAGCTTCGGCTGCGCGGCCAGCAGCAGGCGCACCGGGATGGCGGTGACAGCACCCACTGGCGCACCGGCACATGAGGGATGACATGGTCGATCAGGTGCGCCGCCGTCTGCGACATCCGGCGCGCTCCGCATGATGGGCAGAACCCTCTGCGTTTGCAGCTGAAGGCGAGCAGCTTGTCGTGCCCACAGTCAACGCAGCGCAGGCGAAGGAAGCCGTGGGCCAGGATGCCGCACTCGAGAAAGGCGTCGAACTCGTCCTTGATGAATTGCGGCAGGCTGGCACCGATGGCCTCTTCGGTCTGGCGAGGAAGGTCTGGGCGTGCTGCTGCACCAGGCGGTACAGCGTGGTCTGCTCGGGACGGTGGCGCTCGTAGTGGACCGGTGCGCCATCCGGCGCCCGGAGGGGCTGCCGACCGATAGCTTGCACGCGTTGCTCCCGAGCTTGTGAGCCCGCACGGTCTCAAGCCCGTCAACGCGTCGCAATCGCCCTCTCGGTCGCCTACCCGTGGCGGCCTACCTTCGCGTGCCCACCTTCTGGTGGCAGCTTCCTTGTCGCCTCAGGCGCTGGAACGGCTTGAGGAGATACCGGGAAGCTGCCGGCGGCCAGCGACCGGAAGTGGCCGGGAGTGTGAGTTCACGGCGTTGCCTGTAAGCCGCCGCTTGCGGCCGGCATGCAAATCCTGAGCGGCTGCTCTCGGCAAGAGTCACGAAGGCTCAGACTCGGCCAGGAACTGTCATTCACATTCGCGCTCGTAAGCGGCCGGTGAGGGTGCCCAATCAGCCACCAGCGTGGGGCCGGGTGCGCTTCAGTCGCAGGCAGGTATGTGAGGTAGACCGGCTGCTCAATCGTGAAGGCGGTGTAGCAATAGTTGGCCCTGCCACGACGCGAGGACACGGTATTGCGAAGGCTCCCTTTGCTGTGGAGCGATCCAACCGCAGCGATGCCACTAGTACATCAACATGCAAGTTTCGGAACGTAATGACGGCTGAGTTTGTGATCAGCGTCCTGTCTCGTGAAGTTCCACTCAATGGTTCGCTCCAGCGCGTTGCGCGCTCGCTGCCATGCATCGACCTCGTTGCACAGCAGTTGCCTGCTTTCGATGCGCCGGTCCAGGCACTGACGGCTGAGGATGCCGATCTCGATCTCCGCCATGTTCAGCCAACTGGCGTGCTTGGGCGTGTAATGGAATTCGACGCGGCGCAAGAGCTTTGCCGCGGCGCGCGTTCCGAGCACATCGTCGAAGCACTTCCTGAAGTGGGTGTTCAGGTTGTCCAGCACCAGGTGCACACGACGCGCGTTGGCATATGCATTGGTCAGCAACTGACCGACGAAGGCGACGAAGTCGGCCTTGCCCCGGTGCTCGGTGACCGAGACGATCCGCTGCCCCGCCTTGGGCTCGACTGCCACGAACAGGTTGGTCGTGCCATTGCGCGTGTATTCGTAGTCGTGCTTGGCGCAGGCGCAGTCTGTCATGGGCAGCGGCGCGCGGCTGTGGCCGATGAGTTGCAGACTCTTCTCGTCGATGCAGATCACCGGCTCCGCGCGCGACAGCGGTCGGGCGTACAGCTCGAGCAAGGCGTACATGCGGGCCCGGTACTCCTCGGTCAGCGCTCCAATGCACCACATCAGCTTGCGCCAGGGCTTGAGGTCGTTTTTTTGAGCATGCGCCGTACGGTCTCTCGACTCACGCTGCCCATGCCGGGCTCCTGGCGCGCGGCGCGTTCGAGTTCCACCATCGTCCAGCGCTGCCGGCCCGCAGGCGGCGCCGAACAAGCCAGCGCCGTCACGCGCGCCTCGTCGTCCGTGTCGTACTGGCGAGGTCGACCAGAGCGTGCCACGTCGAAAACCGCCAACTCGACGCCCCCTTGCACATACGCAGCGCGCGTGCGCCATACAGCTGTGCGTCCCATTCCCAGCACCGCCATGATCTGGGCCTCCGGCACGCCCCGGTCCAATGAGGACAGAACGTGAGCCCGATTGACCTCTCGCGATTGATGCAAGCCTTTGCTGCGAATCTCCTCCACGACCAAGCGGTCCTCGTCGGTCAAGTGCAGTTCCGTCTGGCGCATGACAACACCTCGTTGCATCGATTGGCGATGTCGAGAGTGTATTCATGTTCCGTTACTTGTGTGTCAATGTACTAGTGCACTGCGCGTGAACTTATAGAACCTATCTGTGCCGGCATACTCCAATCGCCCAGGAGGCTGGAGCGATGCGGGTTGCCAAGACGATTGAGCTGGACGAGCACACCGAGCAGGAGCTGCGAGTGCTGGCTGTTGCCGCCGAAGTAATACTGACCCACTGCGCTGAAGTAAAAGTGACCCACCTGGGTAAGGATGACGGCCTTGCCGTCGATGTTGACCCAGGAGCAAGCAGTGGAGATACGAGTCATGGCCCGAAGGGGCGAGGCGGTCAGAGCGATCGCGCGGCAGTTGGACTGCTCGCGCAACACCGTGCGGCGGTATCTGCGTGA
>NZ_JACDCU010000158.1 GCF_013817365.1 Methylibium sp.
GGGTTGTAGTGCACCTCCTGCCCCCGCCAACCTGGAGTTCTAGCGAGACTCACATCCAGGCCGCTGCGCGGTTCTTCGAAGATCGATGACTCATCGCCGTGCGGTTGCGCTGATGGTGCTGGTGACGCTGATGTGGAGCATCGCCGGTGTGGTGACGCGCCATCTGGATGCGGCGCGCAGCTTCGAAGTCACCTTCTGGCGCAGTCTGTTCAACGCGCTGGCGCTGGCTGCGGGCTTGAGCCTCATGCGCGGAACGGCCTTGTGGCGCGGACTGCTCGGTGCGCCCTGGCCGCTGTGGTTGTCGGCGCTGTGCTGGGCGGTGATGTTCACCGCCTTCATGGTGGCGATCACGCTCACCACGGTGGCCAACGTGCTGATCAGCATGGCGATCGCTCCGTTGGTCACCGCCTTGTTCGCGCGGGTCTTTTTGCGGCATCGTCTGCCTGCGCGCACCTGGGTCGCCATCGCGTTCGCGGGCGCCGGCATCGGTTGGATGTTCGGCAGCGAAATCGGCGGCCCTGGCGCCTCGCTGGTCGGCACACTGGTTGCGCTGGCCGTGCCGCTGGCCGCGGCCGTGAACTGGACGGTTCTGCAGCACATCGGCCATGGGTCGGGCGATCCCGACGATGCCGCTGCCGCCGACCTGCCGGACATGTTGCCCGCGGTGCTCATCGGCGCGCTGCTGTCGGCCGCCGTGAGCTTGCCGCTGGCCTGGCCGCTGCAGGCCAATGCGCACGATCTGGGGCTACTGGCGGTGCTGGGCGTCGTGCAACTGGCGATTCCCTGTCTTCTGGTCGTCCACCTGAGCCGGGTACTGCCCGCGCCCGAGATCGCACTGCTCGCGCTGCTGGAAGTGCTGTTCGGGGTGGCCTGGGTCTGGCTCGGCGCCGGCGAGCGACCGGCGGTCTCGGCGCTCAGTGGCGGCGCACTCGTGCTCGGCGCGCTGGTCGCCAACGAGACGCTGGCTCTCTCGACAGCGCGCTCCAGCGTGGCCGGCTAGCATGGCCAACCACGCATGGCGCTTCTTCGAGTTCGCGAGCGGCCAGAAGCCGTGCAGCCTCAACGAGGAAGCGGCGCACACCGAGAACATCGAGGTGTTCGCCAGCCACGTGGGTCTCGGCGTGAACCCGCTGGGGCTGCTCGCCCTGGCTGACCGGCTGGCCCAGGACCCGGCAAGCTGGCGCCGCTTCGACCGGCCGGCTGCCTTGCGCTGGTCGATGGCACAAGGCCCCGCCCGGCCGGCGTGAGCCGAATGCGATTCAGCGAGTGAGCGTCCCCTGATCGAGCCTGATCGCTTGCCGGCCGATGCCCATGGCGTGCTTCAGCGCCTCTTCGGGCCCTGTGAAGCGGTGGCCGCCGGAAAGGCGATCACTGCTGAACACGCGGCGCGGCGCCTGGCCGGGACCGCGGATTTCATGCACTTCGACGGCGGCGGTGTAGCCGCCACGCGGGCCGTCGATCGCGCCGGCGTAGATGCGAAAGTCCCCGATGTCGCGCTCTTGCAGGTTCATGGCCGTCTCCGGTGTGTCGAACCCGGCAATAGTCGGCGACGGATCGCGGTTTGCCATCCACCGGAGGAGGGAACTCCGATGGGGGCGGCGCCGGCGGGCTCTTCGCTACTGCGCCGTCCATCCGCCGTCCACCGCCCAGGTCACGCCCTTGACGTTGGCCGCAGCGGGCGAGCACAGGAAGACCGCCAGCTCGCCGAGCTGCTCAGGCGTGGTGAACTGCAGCGAGGGCTGTTTTTCGCCGAGCAGGTCCTTTTCGGCGGCGTCGGCCGAGAGGCCCTGGCGGGCAGCGCGCTCGTCGATCTGCTTTTGCACCAGCGGTGTGAGCACCCAGCCGGGACAGATGGCATTGACGGTAATGCCACTCGTGGCCGTTTCGAGCGCGACCGACTTGGTGAAGCCGACGATGCCATGCTTGGCCGCCACGTACGCCGACTTCGCCGCCGAGGCCACCAGACCATGCGCCGAAGCGATGTTGATGACGCGGCCCCAGTTCTTCGCCCGCATGCCCGGTATGGCCAGACGTGTCGTGTGAAAGGCCGAGCTGAGATTGATCGCGATGATCGCGTCCCACTTGGCCGTGGGAAAGTCCTCGACGGCGGCGACATGTTGAATGCCGGCGTTGTTGACGAGGACGTCGACGCCGCCGAAGTCGCTGGCCGCAAACGCCATCATGGCTTCGATCTCGGCCGGATTGCTCATGTCGGCGCCGTGGTAGCCGACGCGGCCGGCGTGGGCCTGCCCCGCCTCGCGCACCTGAGCCTGCGCGCCGTCGCTGTCGCCGAAGCCGTTGAGGATCACGTTGGCGCCCTGGCGCGCCAGGCCGAGCGCGATGCCCAGGCCGATGCCGCTGGTGGAGCCGGTGACGAGGGCGGTCTTGCCTTTGAGCATGCTGGGTCCTTTCGTTGCTTGCGTTGGTTAGCATCATTATCCGAATGAGGACCTTGTCATGACCGAACCCCGCCTCGACTTCGTTCAGTGCCTCGACGCCGGCGGCCTGCACCGCATCGCGTATTGGGAGTGGGGCGAGCGCGGCAACCCGCGCGTGGTGGTCTGCGTGCACGGCCTGACCCGCCAAGGGCGCGACTTCGACACGCTTGCGCGCGCGCTGGCCACAGACTGCCGCGTGATCTGCCCCGACGTGGCAGGCCGCGGCCGCAGCGACTGGCTGATCGAGCCCATGGCCTACGGCATACCGACGTACGTGTCCGACATGGTCGCGCTCATCGCCCGGCTGGGCGTGCGGCAGGTCGATTGGGTCGGTACCTCGATGGGCGGCTTGATCGGGCTCAGCCTGGCCGCGCTGCGCGACGGCGATGGCAAGTCACTGGTCGGCCGCCTGCTGCTCAACGATGTGGGCCCGACGCTGCGCGCCGAGGCGATCGAGCGCATCGGCAGCTACGTCGGCGTGCCGAAGCGCTACGCCAGCGTGGACGAGGCGGCCGACTACCTGTGGAGCATCTCGCAGGGCTTCGGGCCGCACAGCCGCGAACAATGGCTGGCGTTGACGCGGCCGCAGTTGCGCGAGATCGAGGACGAACAGGGCAAAAGCTTCGTCTCCCACTACGACACGCGCATTGCACTGCCCTTCAAGGCCGCGACGCCCCAGCTCACCGCCCTCGGCGAGGCAGCGCTGTGGCAGCGCTATGACTCGCTTTCGTGCCCCACGCTTGTGGTCCGCGGTGCCGACTCCGACCTGCTTTCGCGCGAGACCGCCACAGCCATGACCGAGCGGGGCCCCAGGGCGAGGTTGGTCGAGCTGCCCGGCGTCGGCCATGCCCCGACCCTGGTGGCCGACGACCAGGTGGCGCTGGTGCGGGAGTTCCTCGGCTTGCCATGAAGACCGGTCTTGCGGACGCCGCCTCCAGCGCGGCTCCGATCGTGCAACTGGCCGGCGTGGCGGGCGAGGGCCCCGAGCCCGCTGCTGCGACCCCGGAGGACGCTGCGCAACTCGAGGCCGCGGTGCTCACCCGTGCGCGTGCCTTCGCCGAGCCGCTTCTGGCCACGGCACGACTCGACACCGGCGAGAACGCGCTCGCTCACGCCGACGGCCTGGCTGCCATCCTGCAGGCCATCGGTGCCGCGCCATCGATGCGCGCTGCCGCCTACCTGGTCTACGCCGGCGACTATCTGGCCCGGCCCGAGGACGTCATCGCCAAGGCCTTCGGCGAGAGTTACGCCAGCCTCGTCACGCATACCCGCAAGCTGGTGCAGGCCCAGCGCAATGCGCGCGAGGCGATGGACGAAGGTGCGCTCGATGCCGCACAGCAGGCCGCGCAGATCGAGCGCGTGCGCAAGATGCTGCTCGCCTTCTCGCGTGACCTGCGCGTCGTCTTGCTGCGCCTGGCATCCCGCCTGCAGACCCTGCGCTGGCATGCGGCCAGCAAGCTGCCCTGCCCGAAGGCGCTGGCGCGCGAATCGGCGCAAGTGTTCGCGCCGCTGGCCAACCGCCTGGGCATCTGGCAGATCAAGTGGGAGATCGAGGACCTGGCGTTTCGCTTCCTGCAGCCGGACGAGTACCAGCGCATCGCCCGCCTGCAGGGCGAAAAGCGCGTCGAACGCGAGCAGGAGGTCGAGGCGGCGCGCCGAAGGCTCGAAGCTGCGCTCCACGCCACTGGGCTGCGCGCACAGGTGCAAGGCCGGCCCAAGCACTTCTACAGCATCTGGAAAAAGATGCAGGGCAAGCAGCTCGCATTCGACGAAGTGCTGGACGTGCGCGCGCTGCGCGTCATTGTGGACGACGTGGCCGGCTGCTACGCCGCGCTCGGCCGCGTGCAGCAGCTCTGGCGCACTGTTGCGGAGGCCTTCGACGACTACATCGCGCGGCCGAAACCCAACGGCTACCAGTCGCTGCACACCGTGGCGCTCGACGAGCGGGGCCGCGCTATCGAGATCCAGATCCGTACCGTGCAGATGCACGAGCATGCCGAGAGCGGCGTGGCAGCGCACTGGGCCTACAAGGAGGCCGGCGCGCGCGGCTATGCGGGCGTGAGCGCCGGCGGCGATTTCGAGGACCAGGTGGCGCAGGCGCGCAAGGCGGTGCTCCGTCAGTTGCTTGCCTGGGAGCGCGAAGTCGTGACCGAGCCGGGAGGCGCCGGCGGCGCCGGCACCGGCGAAGGCCTGTTCGACGATCGCATCTATGTTTTCACGCCGCAGGCCTCGATCATCGAGTTGCCGACAGGTGCGACGCCGGTCGACTTCGCTTACACGCTGCACACCGATCTCGGTCACCGATGCCGCGGCGCGCGTGTCGACGGCGCTATGGCGCCGCTCAACACCCCGCTCCAGAGCGGGCAGACCGTCGAAGTGGTTTCGGCGAAGGAGGGCGGGCCGTCGCTCGACTGGCTCAACGGCGAACTCGGCTACCTGCGCAGCTCGCGCGCCCGCACGAAGGTGCGCGCCTGGTTCAACGCGCTGTCGCAGCAGCAGACCATCGCGCGCGGCCGCGAGGCGGTCGAGAAACTCCTGCAACGCGAGGGCCGCACCGCCATCAAGCTGGAAGACCTGGCGAGCCAGCTCGGTTTTCGCACCGCCGATGCGCTGTTCGAGGTGGTCGGCAAGGACGAATTTTCGCTGCGCAACATCGAGAACCTGCTGCGCCCGCCCGAGCCGCAGCTCGACCCCGACGAGTTGCTCACCCAGCGCCTGAGCCGAGGACCGCGCGGCGATGCGACGCCCCGAGGCGGCGTGCTCGTGGTCGGCGTCGAGTCGCTGCTGACCCAGCTTGCGCGCTGCTGCAAGCCGGCGCCGCCCGACATCATCGGGGGCTACGTGACGCGCGGCAAGGGCGTGGCCGTCCACCGCGCGAGCTGTGCGAACTTTCGGCAGATGGCGCGGCGTACTCCGGAGCGTGTGATTCCCGTCGCCTGGGGCAGTCCACGCGTCGGCGAGTCGGCGGTTTACCCGGCGGACGTGATCGTCGAGGCGGCCGATCGGCAGGGCTTGCTGCGCGACCTCTCCGAGCTGTTCGCCAAGGAGAAGATGAACGTCGTGGGCGTGCAGACGCGCAGCCTCAAGGGCAGCGCATGGATGAGCTTCACGGTCGAGGTCACCGACTCGGCACGCCTGCAGGCGGTGCTGGCTTCCGTGTGCCGCATCGACGGCGTGCGCAGTGCGCGGCGGCGCTAGAAACTCGCTTTTGCCATGCTAGAATTTCGCCCTTATTCAGGCGCGTAGCTCAGCTGGTTAGAGCACCACCTTGACATGGTGGGGGTCGTTGGTTCGAGTCCAATCGCGCCTACCAAATCGGTAGTGAAGACAAGCACTTAGCGGAGACGCTCGGTGCTTTTTTCTTGGCGGTACGGAAAAGCTCGTTCTGACGACGAGGAGCAATCTCGAGGGCGGCTATCAACGCGACCGTTCGCGCGGGATCGGTCCTGTGCTGCAGGTCGATCCGGTGCGGCTGCGCACGATGGCCATCGCCTGCATCGCCTGCATCGCCGGCCTGCCGCAGGTGAGCCTGCCCGTCGCCGCACCGGCGGACGCGCCCCTGGGCATCTCGCTGCTCGGGCCGGCGGGCAGCGACCTTGCCCTGATCCGCTTCGCGGCCCGCCTGCACGAGGCTTTGGCTTGACCATGCCGCTGCGGCCATCGCCATCCACGCGGGCCGTTCATGGCGCGGACGGCATGCCGCCTCCGGAGCCACAGCTGCTACCGCGCCACCGATCCGAGCCTACACCTCGAAGCAGTGGCCCGGAGCAAGCGAGCGGTACGTCGGCCGTCAGCGGCGACATCGAGACGCGCATCTACCAGGCCGTGTTCGACGGCGTGATGAACCAGCGCCTCGTCCCCGGCACCAAGCTGCCCGAGGCCTCCTTGTGCGAAATCTTCAAGGTCGGCCGGTCGGTCGTGCGCAGGTGCTGCAAAGGCTCGCGCACGACCACATCGTGCAGTTGCATCCGGACCGCGGCGCCTTCGTCGCGGTGCCCACGCGCGACCGCGGCCGACCTCGCCGAGCTGCGACACCGGTGCTGCTGGAGCATGAGGTCATGCACAGCTACGACCAGCCCGCGTGGATGCGCCTGGCCAGCGGCTTTCACCTGCGCCTCGCGGCACTGGCGCGCAACCCGATCCGGCAGCGCTACCTGCAGGAGACCGTGTCGCGCTGCGCGCTGCGCGCTGATCGCGGCGCTGTACGAGCCGCCGGGCAATGCGGCGTGCGAACACGACGAGCATGAACGCATCGTGGATTGCATCGAGCGCGCAGAGGCGCAAGCGGCGGTCGAACTGATGGACGCGCACCTGCGCACTCTGGAGCACAGCATCGTGCTTCGGCGGGAGACGCCGCGGCACAGTCTGAAAGGATTTGCTGGGGCTGGGGGACGAAGAAGCACCAGAACGGCGCTCTATCGTGCACGGGTGAGGCATGGTGTCGTGATGGACGCGGGTTGAGCCAGCGTGGCGAATCCCCCCGCTTGCTTCGATCTGCGATGGGCGTCTCGGCCCGCGTCAGTTCGTCTCGGCCAGTGCATCGATCGCGCGCTCGAACAGTGCGAGGGGCGGGCAGTAGAAACCGCGGCCGACGAAGCCGCCGCGCCCGTCGCCGGCGATCATGCCAGCGATCAAACGCAGGCACTTCAATGCCGCCGCGGCGCATCGAGCTCGGCGCGAACGCGCAAGCCCGATTGGGTGGTGACGCCGCCAATCAGATTGACCACGATTTGCCGGCTCAGCAATGGCTTGCCTCGCCAGTTGTTGGTGATGTGGCAGTTGGTAAGTTGGCACCTTCGAGACCCCCTGAGTTCGACGGGAGGAAGACTCGCCGCCCCTCCACGTGTCGTGTAGCGACAGCACCCAGACCACCGTTCCTAACATGCTCTCCTTCCATAACGCGGGTTCCACGGTGGCGGGGCAGCCGAATCCAGCGGCCGAATGTGGCGGTGAAGTGGCGATCGCGAGCGACCGCCGATCAGGCCATCTCATCAACACGGTAGGCCGCGAAGACCTCATCGACCCGCGTGGCAAACGCATGGTTGTGGTAGTTGCTGAGACCTCTGCCACGGCGCGTAGGTTGCACAGGCTTGCCCGGTGCGCAGCAAAGGCGATCAGCACGATGCAGGCCAGCGCGATCGCTGTTCAGCAGCGTCGCTGCTTTCCCCGGATTCGGCTACGGTGCACTCAGCACCTCGGTTTTCGGGTGAAACGCGACCCAGGCGAACCAGTAAGCCATGGTGCCGGGCAGCAGGCGCCCCTGGTCATCGAAGGCCTCGGCGGTACCGTGGGCGCGGTCGTAGCGAATGCGAAGTTTCTTTCCGCCCACCATGTCCGGCAACTCGCCGCGCGCATCGACCGTGCGCGCCAGGGCACTGAACGGATACGCCTTGGGCACACCGTTGACCTGCACGCCCAGCACCCATTCCTTGAGTGGGAACCGGTCGTCGCGGTGCTGCACGTCGAACATCAGGCGCTGGATGCGGTCGTAGCCGGCATAGGGATCACGGGCGTAGTCGCGTTGGAAACCCATGTCGGTGGACAACACCTCGGTGGCGGGGTGGCGGCGGCGCCAATCGACCCAGCTGGTATGGGTCAGCGGTACGGGCTGCAGCTGAGTTCCCTTGAGCGGGCCGCTGATCGCCGTGGTCAGGATCTG
>NZ_JACDCU010000159.1 GCF_013817365.1 Methylibium sp.
GCGCAGTGCGCGATGCACCGCCGCGGCGTCGCCGCGCTGCGAGAAGTCAGCGTGACCTTCGCCGTGCGCCACCGCCGCAGGCAGCCGGCTGCCGGCCATGCCGGTGAAGAAGATCGACGGCGATTCGAGCACTTCGACCATCGACAGCCGGGCCTCGAACTGCTCGCTCACGTTGCGCGTGAAGCGCGGCCACGCCTGCGTGCCGGGGATGATGGGGCTGAGTGCCGCCATCATCTGGCAGCCGTTGCACACGCCGAGCGCGAAGCTGTCGCGGCGGTTGAAGAACTCGGCGAACTGTTCGGCCAGCGCGGCGTTGAAGAGGATGGAGCGCGCCCAGCCTTCACCGGCGCCCAGCGTGTCGCCGTAGCTGAACCCGCCGCAGGCCACAAGGCCCTGGAACATGGCCAGCCGCGCGCGGCCCGCCTGCAGGTCGCTCATGTGCACGTCGTGGCAGTCGAAGCCGGCCTGGTCCATCGCGTAGGCGATCTCGAGGTGCGAATTGACGCCCTGCTCGCGCAGGATCGCGACCTTGGGCTGCGCCAGGTTCAGGAAAGGCGCGGCGATGTTCTCGGCGGGATCGAAGGTCAGGTGCACGTGCAGGCCGGTGTCGTCAGGCCCACCGGTGGCGGCATGCTCGGCATCGGCGCAGGCGGGGTTGTCGCGCAGGCGCGCGATGCGCCAGCTGACCTCGTCCCAGGCCTGTTGCAAGGCTTGCAGCGGCGCCGAGAACACGGCCTTCGTGTCGCGCCAGACTTCGACGATGCCGCGCGCGTTGGGCTTGCCGATCACGTGGCTGTGGCGGCCGAGACCGAATTCGCGCAGGGTCTGCACCACCGCGTCGCGCTCGGCGGTGCGCACCTGGATGACGGCGCCCAGTTCCTCCGCGAACAAGGCCTTCAGCGTCAGCTCGTTGCGGCGCTCCGCCGTCTGCCCGGCCCAGTTCTTGGCGTCGCCCCAGTCCATGCGGCTGTCCTGGATGCCGTCGCCCTCGGTGACGAGCAGGTCCACGTTGAGCGAGACGCCGCAATGCCCGGCGAAGGCCATCTCGCACACCGCCGCCCACAGGCCGCCATCGCTGCGGTCGTGGTAGGCGAGCAGCAGGTCGGCCGCGCGAAGGCGGTCGATGGCGCTCACCAGGCTCTTCAGCAGCGCCGGGTCGTCGAGATCGGGCACCGCGTCGCCGACCTGCTCCAGCGTCTGGGCAAGGATGGAGCCGCCGAGCCGGTTGTGGCCGGCACCCAGGTCGATCAGGATCAGCGAGCTGTCCCCGGCGTCCACGCCGCCGGCAGCGGCACCGGCGTTGGCCATCTGCAGTTGCGGCGTCAAGGTGCCACGCACGTCGGCGAGCGTCGCAAAGGCGGTGACGATCAACGAGACTGGTGCCGTCACCTGCTTCGCCTGCCGCTCGGCTCCTTCGCCCTCGCTCCAGCGCGTTCGCATCGACAGCGAATCCTTGCCGACGGGCACCGAGATGCCGAGCGCGGGGCACAACTCCAGGCCGACGGCGCGCACGGTGTCGTAAAGCGCCGCATCGTCGCCCGGCGCGGCGGGGTCGTCGCTGCAGGCGGCCATCCAGTTGCAGCTCAGCTTGACGCGCGCCAGCTCGATCGGCGCCGCGAGCAGGTTGGTGATCGCCTCGGCCACCGCCATGCGGCCGGCGGCCGGTGCGTCGATCACGGCCAGCGGCGTGCGCTCGCCGATGGCCATCGCCTCGCCGCGAAAACCGGCGTAGTCGGCCAGCGTCACCGCGCAGTCGGCCACCGGCACCTGCCACGGCCCGACCATCTGGTCGCGGTGGCTGAGGCCGCCGACCGTGCGGTCGCCGATGGTGATGAGAAAGCGCTTGCTGGCCACGGTGGGATGGCGCAGCACGTCGAAGCAGGCGCGCTCGAGCGTCACGCCGGTGAGGTCCACCGGCGCGAAGCGGCGCACCGCACGCCGCACGTCGCGGTGCATCTTGGGCGGTTTGCCGAACAGCACGTCCATCGGCATGTCGATTGGAGGGGCCGGTGCGCCGGGCTGCTTCCCGTCGCCACCGTCTTCGAGCACGAGTTGCGCGGCGTCGGTGGTCACCCCCACCACGGCGAAGGGACAGCGCTCGCGCAGGGCCATCGCTTCGAAGATCGGCAAACTATGCGGCGCGATGGCCAGGACGTAGCGCTCTTGACTCTCGTTGCACCAGATTTCGCGTGGCGCCAAGCCGCTTTCCTCCAGCGGTACGCGGCGCAGATCGAAACGCGCCCCTCGGCCGGCGTCATGCACCAGCTCCGGAAAGGCATTGCTCAGGCCGCCCGCGCCGACGTCGTGGATCGCCAGCACGGGGTTCGTTTCGCCGAGCGACCAGCAGTGGTTGATGACCTCCTGCGCGCGGCGCTGCAGTTCGGGGTTGCCGCGCTGCACGGAGTCGAAGTCGAGCGCGGCGGTGTTGGTGCCGGCCGCCATGGAGCTCGCCGCGCCGCCGCCCATGCCGATGCGCATGCCGGGGCCGCCGAGCTGGATCAGCAGCGTGCCGGCGGGGAAAGCGATCTTGTGCGTCTGCCCCTCGGCGATCGAGCCCAGGCCGCCGGCGATCATGATGGGTTTGTGATAGCCGCGGCGCTCCTCGCCCGCCTCGGCCGGGACGGTCTGTTCGTAAACGCGGAAGTAGCCCGCGAGAATCGGTCGGCCGAACTCGTTGTTGAAGGCCGCGCCGCCGAGCGGGCCGAGGGTCATGATCTCGAGCGCGCTGGCGATGTGCTCGGGCTTGCCGTAGTCCCCGCGCTCCCAGGGTTCGGCCAGGCCGGGCAGGCGCAGGTTGGAGACGGAGAAGCCGGTGAGTCCCGCCTTCGGCCGGGCGCCGCGCCCGGTGGCGCCCTCGTCGCGGATCTCGCCGCCCGAGCCCGTGGCCGCGCCGGGGAACGGCGAAATCGCCGTCGGGTGGTTGTGCGTTTCCACCTTCATCAGCACATGCGCAACTTCCTCGCGTGCGCCGTAGGCCGGGGCATTGGTGTAGCTCAGCGGCCCCCAGCGCTCGACCGGCCCGCCGGCCATCACGGCCGCGTTGTCGCTGTAGGCGACGATGGTGTGCTGCGGTGCCGTCTGGTGGGTGTGGCGGATCATCTGGAACATCGAGTGTTCCTGCTCCTGCCCGTCGATCGTGAAGCGCGCGTTGAAGATCTTGTGACGGCAATGCTCGCTGTTGGCCTGCGCGAACATCATGAGCTCCACATCGCTCGGGTTGCGCGCCAGGCCGGTGAACGCCGCCACGAGGTAGTCGATCTCCTCGGCGTTCAGTGCCAGCCCGAAGTCGCGGTTGGCCGCCTCCAGCGCCGCACGTCCGCGGCCGAGCACGTCCACCGTCTCCATCGGCTTGCCCGGTTGCACGTCGAAAAGTTGCCGCGCGCCGTCGCGATCGAAGGCCACGCTTTCGGTCATGCGGTCGTGCAGCAGCGCCGCCACGGCCTCGCGTTCCGCAGCGGCGAGCGGCTTGGTGCCGCCGAGCAAGCCGCTCTTGAGCACGATCTGGAACTCCGTCGCCCGTTCGATGCGCCGCACCGCCAGGCCGCAGTTGTGCGCAATGTCGGTGGCCTTGCTGGCCCAGGGCGAAACGGTCCCCAACCGCGGCATGACCACCACCCGCTCGCCGCCGTCCGGACCTTCATAGGCATCGCCGTAGCGCAGCAGCGCGGCCAGCGTATCAAGGGTCTGGCGACTCGCCTCTTGCGCCAGCAGCACCCAATGCACATGGCGCGCATGCACGCCGGCCACGCGCGACACCGCCGCCTGCAATCGCGGCAGGAGTGCCTGCGCGCGAAAACGGGGCAGCGCATTGCCGCCTTCGAAGAACAGGATCGTGGGCGTGGAGGGCGTCATGGACTGGGTCGAGGAGAAGCTGCGGCAGCAGCAGGCAGGCGGCGCGCCTTGCGCCGGAAGAACCGCGCGAAGGCGTGTCGGCAGTGCCGGGCCGCCCTTGCCGGACCCGGAATTTTACGGGGGCGGTGTGATAATTCCGGCCATGCCGATCACGATCAAGACTGCAGCGGATGCCCAGGGCATGCGCGTCGCCGGGCGACTCGCCTCCGAGGTGCTGGACATGCTCACGCCGCACGTGGTGCCCGGCGTCAGCACCGAAGAGTTGGACCGACTCGCGCACGATCACATCGTGAACGTGCAGGGGGCGATTCCCGCGCCGCTGAACTATGCGCCGTCGGGCTACACGCCCTACCCCAAGTCGGTCTGCACCTCCGTCAATCACCAGGTCTGCCACGGCATTCCCAACGACCGGCCGCTCAAGAACGGCGACATCGTCAACATCGACGTCACCGTCATCAAGGACGGCTGGCACGGCGACACCAGCCGGATGTACATCGTCGGCGAGGGCTCCATCGCCGCGAAGCGCCTGTGCCAGCTCACGTACGAGGCGATGTGGCGGGGCATCGCCAAGGTCAAGCCGGGCGTGCGCCTGGGCGACATCGGCCACGCGATCCAGACCTTCACCGAGCGGCAGGGCTTTTCCGTCGTGCGCGAGTTCTGCGGCCATGGCATCGGCCGCAAGTTTCACGAGGAGCCGCAGGTGCTGCACTACGGCCGCCCGGGCACCTTGGAAGAGCTGGCGCCGGGCATGGTGTTCACCATCGAGCCGATGGTCAACGCCGGTCGGCGCGAGATCAAGGAATTGGGCGACGGCTGGACCATCGTCACCAAGGACCGCTCGCTCTCGGCGCAGTGGGAGCACACGGTGTTGGTCACGGACAGCGGCTACGAGGTGCTGACCGTCTCGGCCGGTAGCCCGGCGCCGCCGGAGCTTGCTGCCGCCGCTTGAGGTTCTGACGTGGCTGCGGTGCTGGACCCCGCCCCGGCGCCTGCCCTGCCCGGCCTGCGGGCGCGCTTTCGCGACGGCAAGGCGGCGCTCATCGAGCATTTCCGTGGCCAGCGGCCGACAGCACCGGCGGCCGCGCAACTGATCCGCGGGCTGGCCCGCCATGTCGATGCCAGCCTGGGCCAGCTCTGGCAGCACGCCCTCATGCCCAAGGGCGCGGCGCTGGTGGCGGTGGGCGGCTACGGCCGGGGCGAGTTGTTTCCGTATTCCGACGTCGACGTGCTGGTGCTGCTGCCCACCGCGCATGGCCAGGACGATGCCGGGCCGCATGACCACGATGCCCTTCGGTCCACCGTGAGCGGCTTCATCACCGCCTGCTGGGACATCGGCCTGGAGATCGGCTCGAGCGTGCGCACGGTCGCCGAGTGCGTGGCCGAGGCCGAACGCGACGTGACGGTGCAGACCGCCCTGCTCGAAGCGCGCTTCCTGTGCGGCTCGCGCCGCCTGTTCGAGGACTTCCGGGCTCGGCATGCGGCCGCGCTCGACCCGGCCGCCTTCCTGCGCGCCAAGACGCTCGAGATGCGGCAGCGCCACACCAAGTACGAAGACACGCCCTACGCGCTCGAGCCCAACTGCAAGGAGAGTCCCGGCGGCCTGCGCGACCTGCAGGTGCTGATCTGGGCGGCACGCGCGGCGGGCCTGGGAAAGACGTGGAGCGCGCTGGCGGCCCAGGGTCTCGCCACGCCCTTCGAGGTCAAACAGCTGCAGCGCAACGAGGGCCTGCTCAAGCTGATCCGTGCCCGGCTGCACATGGTGGCGGGCCGGCGCGAAGACCGCCTGGTGTTCGACCTGCAGACCGCCGTGGCCGAGAGCTTTGGCTACCAGGCCACGCGCGAGCGGCGCGCCTCCGAGGCGCTGATGCATCGCTACTACTGGGCGGCCAAGGCGGTGACGCAGCTCAATCTCATCCTTATGCTGGGCATCGAGGAACAGGTGGGCGGCACCGGCGGCGCGCCGATGCGCCCGATCAACGAGAAGTTCCTCGACCGCGGCGGCATGCTCGAAGTGGTCAGCGACGATCTCTACGAGCGCGACCGCCATGCCATCCTGGAAACCTTCCTGACCTACCAGCAGTCGGTCGGCATCAGGGGCCTTTCCGCTCGCACGCTGCGCGCCCTGTACAACGCGCGCGGGCTGATGAACGCCGAATTCCGCCGGGACCCGGTGAACCGGCGGCTGTTCATGCAGATCCTCATGCACCCGGGCGGCGGGCAGACGCACGCGTTCAGGCTGCTCAACCAGACCTCGGTGCTGGGCCGCTACCTGTGGGTGTTCCGCCGCATCGTCGGGCAGATGCAGCACGACCTGTTCCACGTGTACACGGTCGACCAGCACATCCTCATGGTGCTGCGCAACGTGCGGCGCTTCTTCATCCCCGAGCATGCGCACGAGTACCCGGTGTGCTCGCAGCTTGCCGCGCAGTTCGAACGGCCGTGGGTGCTCTATGTGGCGGCGCTGTTTCACGATGTCGCGAAAGGCCGCGGCGGCGACCATTCCCAGCTCGGCGCTGCCGAGGTGCGGCGCTTCTGCCGCGATCACGGCATCGGGCGAGACGACACGCAACTCATCGAGTTCTTGGTCAAGGAGCACCTGACCATGAGCCGCATCGCGCAGAAAGAGGATCTGAGCGACGCCGAGGTCATCGAAGCCTTCGCCGCACGGGTGCACGACACGCGCAGGCTGACCGCGCTTTATCTGCTCACAGTCGCCGACATCCGCGGCACCAGCCCCAAGGTCTGGAACGCCTGGAAGGGCAAGCTGCTCGAGGACCTGTACCGCAGCACCCTGCGCGCGCTCGGCGGCGAGAGGACCAATGCCCATGCCGAGCTCGAGGCGCGCAAGCAGGAGGCGCGCAAGGTGCTCAACCTGTACTCGCTGCCCACGGGCGTCGAGCAGCCGCTGTGGGCGACGCTCGAGATCAGCTACTTCGCGCGCCACGACGCGGCCGACATCGCGTGGCATGCGCGTGCGCTGTACAGCCACTTGAAAACGCGCACGCCGATCGTGCGGGCTCGTCTGTCGAGCATCGGCGAAGGCCTGCAGGTGCTCGTTTATGCGCCCGACCAGCCGGATCTGTTCGCGCGCATCTGCGGCTACTTCGATACCGCGAACTTCAGCATCCTCGACGCCAAGATCCACACCACGACCAGCGGCTACGCGCTCGACACCTTCCAGGCGATCTCGCCGCAGGTGGATCAGCGGCTCGATACCAGCTACCGCGACCTGATCTCGCTGGTTGAGCACCAGCTCGCCCAGGCGGTGGCCAGCAACGCGCCCCTGCCCGAGCCCAACCGAGGCCGCCTCTCGCGGCGGGTGCGCTCGTTTCCGGTCACGCCGCGCGTGCTGCTGCGCCCCGACGAGCGCGCGCAGCGCTGGCTGCTCAGCGTCTCGGCCAGCGACCGCTCCGGGCTGCTCTACGCGATCGCCCGCGTGCTGGCGCGTCACCATCTCAACCTGCAGCTCGCCAAGGTTTCGACGCTGGGCGAGCGCGTGGAAGACACCTTCCTGATCGACGGCGCCCCGCTGCAGCGAAACCGCCAGCAGTTGCAGATCGAGAGCGAGTTGCTCGACGCGATTGCTTAAACCCCGGTCAACCAGCGCAGCGCCTGCTCAGCGCGGGCCAGCGCCACTGCGTCCACGCTACCCAGCCGGCGGATCAGGCGGCGGTTGGAGACGGCGCGTACCTGGTCGATGAGCAGGTCGGTGGCCTCACGCAGGCCAGTACCGGTGGCTGCAGGCAGCCGCACGCGAAGCGGGAACAGATCGTCTTCTTCCAGCGCCCCCAGTTGGCTCGTGCCCGGGATGACGATGGTGCTGGCGTGGCCGGCGCGGTTGAGGGCGTCGGTCTGAAGCACCAGCGCCGGGCGGCCGGTCTTGCCCGGTTCTTCGCGGTCGCTTTGCGGCTCGAAGTCCACCGCCCACAAGTCGCCTCGCACGACGCTGGCACGGGCTGCCGTGGGTTGGGTCGCGCGCGCAACTGCAGGCACCCTTCGGGGCGCGGGCTTCGGGGCCTGCTTCACGCCGACAGTCCGTCGGGTGCCGATCCGTCCAGCGCCTCGTTCTCGTCCGCCGTTTGCCCAGCCAGCCGGCGCGACAGGGCCGCCATGCGCATTTGCATGGCACGCGCGTTGGCCTCTTCGATGGCGCGCCGGGCGTATTCGGAGCGGCTCAACCCGCTGAGGCGCGCGGCCTCGGCCGTTTCCCGCACGAAGGATTCCGGCGCACGAAACACGAA
>NZ_JACDCU010000529.1 GCF_013817365.1 Methylibium sp.
GGTTGCTGCAGCGCGCGGGGCGCAGCGGCCACCAGCCGGGCCGCGCCTCGCGCATCACGCTCGTGCCGACCAACACGCTCGAACTCGTCGAAGCCGCCGCCGCGCGCCGCGCCGCGCTGGCCGGGCGCATCGAGAAACGCCAATCGCCGCACCAGCCGCTCGACGTGCTGGTGCAGCACCTCGTCACCGCCGCGCTCGGCGGCGGCTTCGAGCCGGAGGCGATGTTCGAGGAAGTGCGCAGTGCCTTTGCTTATCGCAGCCTCGCTCGGGAGCAGTTCCAATGGGCGCTCGATTTCGTCGAGCACGGCGGCACCAGCCTGGGCGCGTATCCCGAGTACCACCGCGTGCAGCGCGTGGACGGCTTCTACCGCGTCCCCGACCGAGGCATCGCCAAGCGCCACCGGCTCGCAGTCGGCACCATCGTGGGCGACGCGGTGATGGCGGTGAAGTGGCTCTCGGGCGGCAGCATCGGCACGATCGAGGAGGGCTTCATCGCACGCCTCAATAAGGGCGACTGCTTCGTCTTCGCCGGTCGCGTGCTCGAATACGTGCGCACGCAGGACATGGCCGCCTACGTGCGCCGAGCCAGCAAGAGCAAGGGCATCGTGCCGGCCTGGCAAGGCGGCAAGATGCCGCTGTCCACCGAGCTCGCCGACGCGGTGCTGGAGACGATGCAAGGCGCCGCCAAGGGCGATTTCAGCGAGCCCGAACTGCAAGCCGCCCGGCCCATGCTCGAGACGCAGTTGCGCTTGTCGAGGCTGCCCACTCCGACGAGCCTGCTGGTCGAGCGCTTCGATTCGCGCGAGGGCCACCATCTCTACCTCTACCCCTTTGCCGGGCGCAACGTGCACCTCGGCCTGGCCTCCTTGCTGGCCTGGCGGTTGGCGAGAGACCGACCGAACACCTTCAGCCTGTCGGTCAACGACTACGGGTTCGAGCTGCTCAGCGCCTTGCCGATCCCGCTGGCGTCGGTGCTCGACAAGCGCGTGTTCTCGGCCGAGCACCTGCTGCAGGATGTGCTTGACAGCCTCAACTCCGGCGAGCTGGCACAGCGGCGCTTTCGCGAGATCGCGCGCGTCTCGGGGCTGGTGTTCACCGGCTACCCGGGCGCGCCGAAGAGCATGAAGCAGCTTCAGGCCTCGAGCAGCCTGTTCTACGAGGTGTTCCGCAAATACGATTCGGGCAACCTGCTGCTCGGCCAGGCAGACAGCGAGGTGCTCAGCCAGGAACTCGACATCGGCCGCCTCGCCGAGACGCTGCGAGGCCTGACCGCCAAGCGCATCGACTTCGTCGAACTCGAACTGCCGAGTCCGATGTGCCTGCCGCTGATGGTCGAGCGTTTCCGGGAACAATTGACGACCGAGAAACTCAACGACCGGCTCCAGCGCATGCTCGACAAGATCAACGCCGCCATCGACGCGCCTTCGCGGCCACCCTCGCGTTCGAGAGTGCGTTCGCCTTCGCCATCAGGATCGCAACCCGCGCGCGCGCCCCGCCGCAAGCAGACTCCATGAAGATCGCTCGCCTCTTCGGCGCCGCCAACCGCGCGCGCCTTGCCGTCTACCTGCTGGCGCTGTGGAAGCTGTTCAAGCACCCCGACACCCCGCGCGCGCCCAAGTGGATCGCGCTGGCGGTGCTGGCCTATGCGGTGAGCCCGATCGATCTGATCCCGGACTTCATCCCTGTGCTGGGCCTGCTCGACGACCTGATCCTGCTGCCGCTGGGCATCGCGCTCGCCATCAAGCTCACGCCCGAGGCACTGTGGCAGGCGCGCCTGGCCGAGGCCGAGGCGAGCAAGGACAAGCTGCCGAAGATGGTCTGGGGCGCGGTGCTGATCGTGGCGGTCTGGCTGCTGGCGATGGGCGCGCTGGGCTGGTGGGCGTGGCAGACCTGGGGCGCTGCATGAAGCGACGGGTGCTCTCGCTGTGCCTCGCGCTCGCCTGTGCCCTCGCCGCGGCGGGCGAGACGCGCTTCAGCGGTGTCGTCACGCGCGTGAGCGATGGCGACACGGTGTGGGTGCAACCCGATCAGGAAGACGGCACACCACGCCGCAAGCGCGTGAAGCTTCGCCTGGTCGGACTCGATGCGCCCGAGCGTTGCCAGGCGCACGGCCGCGAAGCCGGCGCCGCGCTGGCTTCGCGCGTGCAGGGCCGGCCCGTGACGGTGCGCCGACGTGCGACCGATGACTACGGCCGCGCGCTCGGCACGCTGTGGGTGGGTGACGAGGACGTCGGTGCATGGCTGGTACGCGAGGGCCATGCATGGTCGGCGCGGTATCGCGGCAACCCCGGACCGTATGCAGCCGAAGAAGGCGACGCCCGCAAGGGTCGGCGCGGTTTGTTCGCCAAGCCGTTGCCGGCCATCGAGCCGCGGGTGTTCAGGCGGGAGCATGGGCGGTGCGAGGCGGCGGTCGATCAGCCGTGACTTGCAGGCGCTGTTTGTGTGCCATGCCTTGGGAGTGTGAAACGTCA
>NZ_JACDCU010000160.1 GCF_013817365.1 Methylibium sp.
GGAAGCGGAGCGACTGATCTTGTGGGCCATCGTCGAACGCAGCAAAGCCTTGTCGTCGTTGACCACCGAGGATGCGATCGCCTATCGCGCCTTCCTGCGTAATCCGGCTCCTCGAGTCCGCTGGATCGGTTCACCGCGACCAAGGAACTCCCCGGAGTGGCGGCCGTTCGCCGGTGCTTTGTCAACTCGATCCACCGCGTACGCACTGTCCGTGCTGGGCGCATTGTTCCGCTGGCTGATCGAGCAGCGCTACCAGCTCGCCAACCCGTGCGCGGCACGAGGCCGGCGACCCTGCACACGGGACGAGTCTTCTCGGAGGGCGAGTGGAATTTGCTGCGGACGGTGGCCGAAGGCCTCGAGTGGTCTTACGGATGGCAACCGGCGGCGGCGCAGCGACTGCGCTTCGTCCTGGACTTCGCCTATGCCACCGGTCTGCGCGCTGGCGAGTTAGTCGGATGCAGGTTGGGCGCCATCGAGACCGACGCCAACGGAGATCACTGGCTTCACGTGGTCGGGAAGGGGACGAAGGCCGGCAAGGTCGTCATGCCACTCCTGGCTCGTAGCGCCCTGGATCGGTATCTGATGCAACGCGGCTTGCCGGTGACGCCCTCGAAATGGCACCCGACGACACCGATCATCGGGAGTCTGGATAGCGAAGAGGGGATTACCTCAACCCGGCTTTGGAACGTGATGAAGCGCTTCTTCAAGACGGCGGCGGAAGTGATCGGCAAAGCGAGCCCGGCCACGGCCGAGAAGCTGCGTCGCGCGACCCCGCACTGGATCAGGCACACACACGCGACCCACGCCTTGGAGAGCGGTGCCGAGCTGACCACAGTGCGGGACAACCTGCGGCACTCGTCGATCTCGACGACCTCGATGTACCTGCATGCCGACGATGCCCGACGCGCCAAGCAGATCGCGGGGGCGTTCGGAGCGCGGACATCGTGAGGCCGCCGGAGCCAAAAGCGCACCAATCTGCGCGAAAAGGACGAAGTTCGCGAAAGTCGCGGATTCGTAAGTGCTTGTCGGGCAACGGGTTTTTAGAACAAGGCGCACCAATCTGCACGAAAAGTACGACAACCCCGGTATGCAGACCCGCCACCTTCACGATCGCACCTTCGGGCGCGAGATTGCCCGACAGCCCGACAAGACCGCCGGTCGGCGAGAGCGGATTCGTCGTCGGTCGGACGACGTCCTGGCCCTGCGGCAAGCGGACTCCATCGAGGTTCTCCGCGAGGCTGCGGCCTGTCACGGTCAGGCACTCCCCATGCAGGAAGCCGCCGTCGAGCAGGGCCTTCAGCACCACCGGCACGCCGCCGATCTCGTGCACGTCCTTGGCGAGATAGCGGCCGCCGGGTTTCAGGTCGGCGATGAGCGGCGTGCGCTTGAACACGGCGGCGACGTCGAAGATATCGAACGCAATGCCCGCTTCGTGCGCCATCGCCGGCAGATGCAAAGCGGCGTTGGTCGAGCCGCCGGTCGCGGCGACGACGGCAGCCGCGTTCTCCAAGGCCTTGCGGGTGACGATATCGCGAGGTCTCAGCCCGCGTGCGAGGAGATCCATCACCGTCTTGCCGGCCAGTTCCGCGAACCGGTCGCGCGACTCGTAAGGCGCCGGCGTGCTGGCCGAGCCGGGCAGCGCCAGGCCGATCGCTTCGGAGACGTAGGCCATGCTGTTGGCCGTGTATTGGCCGCCACAGGAACCGGCCGAAGGGCAGGCCACCGCTTCGAGCTCGGCCAGGTTAGCGTCGCTGATCGTTCCGGCGCCGTGCGCGCCGACTGCCTCGAAGACGTCGAGGACCGTGACGTCCCGGCCGCGAAAGCGCCCGGGCAGGATCGACCCACCGTAAAGAAAGACCGAAGGCACGTTGAGCCGCAGCATGGCCATCATCAGGCCCGGCAGTGTCTTGTCACACCCGGCCACCCCGACCAGCGCGTCGTAGCAGTGCCCGCGCATCGTCAGTTCGACCGAATCGGCGATGGCTTGCGCTTGACGCCTGAGCGCGATGTTGCACGGGGCCGCCTCGTTCCAGGTGGAGACGACGCCGACGAAGGGCTGGGCGATGTCGCGCGCCGACAGCCCCATCGCGTAGAGAAAAGGACGGTGCGGCGCCCGTTCGGGACCGACCGTGGTGTGGCGGCTCGGCAGCTTAAACTTGTCGTAGGGCGGTGCTGCTCGGTCGCGTCCAGGTAAATCATCCATCGACTTCCCTCGTGGCTGGCTCAAACAGTCGCCTTGCCGAAGCGACGCTCGATGTAGCGCTCGACGAGGGCGCGAAACTCTGCGGCGATCTGATCGCCGCGCAGCGTCAGCGCCTTCTCGCCGTCGATGAAGACCGGCGCCGCCGGCGCCTCGCCGGTGCCGGGTAGGCTGATGCCGATGTCGGCGTGCTTGCTCTCGCCCGGCCCATTGACGATGCAGCCCATCACCGCGACCTTCATCTTCTCGACGCCGGGATAGCGCGTCTTCCATAGCGGCATCTGCGCGCGCAGGGAGTCGTCGATCTGCTTGGCGAGCTCCTGGAAGGTGGTGCTGCTGGTCCGACCGCAGCCCGGGCAGGCGGTGACGCTCGGATTGAACGAGCGCAGTCCGAGCGACTGCAGGATCTCGAGCGCGACGACAACTTCCTGCGTGCGCGCCTCGCCTGGCTCGGGCGTGAGCGAAACGCGGATCGTGTCGCCGATGCCCTCCTGCAGGAGCACCGCCAGCGCCGCAGTCGAGGCGACCGTACCTTTTGTGCCCATGCCAGCTTCCGTCAGCCCCAGGTGCAGGGTGTAGTCGCACTGGCGTGCCAAGGCCCGGTAGACGCTGATGAGGTCCTGAACCCCGGACATCTTGCAGCTCAGGACGATCTGTTCCGGCCTCAGTCCGATCTCTTCGGCGCGGTGGGCCGACGACAACGCCGACAGAACCATCGCGCGGTACATGACCTGACGTGGCTCGTGCGGCTGCGCAAGGCAAGCGTTCTCGTCCATCAGCACGGCGAGAAGCTCCTGATCGAGGCTGCCCCAGTTGACGCCGATGCGCACGGGCTTGTCGTACCGTGCCGCCGCCTCGACCATCTGCGCGAATTGCCGATCGTGCTTGTCGCCCTTGCCCACGTTGCCCGGGTTAATGCGGTACTTCGACAGCGTCTGCGCGCAGGCTGGATAGTCGGTCAGCAGGCGATGACCGTTGTAGTGGAAATCGCCGATCAGCGGCACGTCGATGCCCATGCGGTCGAGCTGCTCACGGATGTGCGGCACGGCGGCAGCCGCTTCCGGTGTGTTGACCGTGATTCGGACCATCTCCGAGCCGGCTACCGCGAGCTCCTTGACCTGGATCGCGGTGCCGATCACGTCGACCGTGTCGGTGTTTGTCATTGACTGAACGCGTACCGGTGCGTCGCCGCCGACGGTGACGATGCGGCTGCCCCAGCGCACGCTGGCCTGGCGCGAACGGCGAGGCGCCGGACGTGCCGGCGCGACGAAGGTGTCGAGGAGAAGTTCTTCTGGTCTCATGAGTCCGCAGATGAAGGTCGCGACGTCTTCCGTCCGCACTACCGGCGACCAGTGTCCCGCTCGACGCACGATCCGTATAGTTCAAAGTTCAGCACGTTTCGACAACCTACAGAGAACGCTGGGTTGCTCGTCTGCCAGTACCATCTGGGAGTGGGGCTCGAGCGCGATCTCGCGCAGTTCCTGCACCGCCGTAGGCCGCTCAGCGTGCCCACGCCTGCCCCGACGCAGCCAGCACCTCGCCAGCGAGGTAAAGCGACCCACAAATGAGCACGTGCGGCGCCGGGCCAACGCCTTCTAAAGCGCCGTCGACCGCCGACGAGATTTCGTTTCGTGTCATCGCGTCAATCCCCGAAGTGCGAGCGATCGCGGCCAGGTCCTCCGGGGCGGCTGCGGACTCGGCGTGGACAGCCGTGACGACCAGGCGAAAGGGTCGCAACACCGCCAAGGCTTCGAAAATCCCTTTGGCATCCTTCTGCGCCAGTAGCCCCAACACGACCGCGATCGGCCGGCCGTCGCTGCGCAGCTGATCGAGGAAACGACAGACCACGGCAATGGCGTGCGGGTTGTGGCCACCATCGAGCCAGAGGTCGGCGCCGCGCGCTCTCGCCTTGTCGGCGAGCGGCCCTGTAGTCAAACGCTGCATACGCGCCGGCCAGGTGACCCGCTGCATGCCTTCGGCCAGCGCGGTGTCGGCGATCCCGAGCCGTCGGGCGGCCGCCGCAGCGAGTGCCGCGTTCGCGAGCTGATGATCGCCCGCCAGGCCCGGGCTTGGTAACTTCGTCGCGCCTCTCTGGTCGATGTAATACACGGCATTCCCTTCCCGGTGGAGCGAAAAGTCGCGACCCGCCAACGACACGGTCGCGGCTAAATGACGGGCAACCTTGTCGATGATGGCGAACGCGCCTGGCTCCTGCTCGGCGACAACGCACGGGATTCCTGCCTTGATGATTCCGGCCTTCTCGCCCGCGATCTTGTCGACCGTGTCGCCGAGGAACTCGCAGTGGTCGAGGCCTATCGGGGTGATGACGGAGATCGCCGGTTGCTCGACGACATTGGTCGCATCCAGTCTTCCACCCATGCCGACCTCGAGCAGGCAGAGGTCGGCGGGTGTCTCCGCGAAAGCGAGGAGAGCTGCTGCGGTGGTGATCTCAAAGAAGGTCACCGGCTCTTCGTTGTTTGCCGCTTCGACCCGCGCCAGCACGTCGCCGAGGTGCTCCTCGGAGATCAGACTGCCGGACAGTCGGATCCGTTCGGCAAAGCAAACGAGGTGCGGCGAAGTGTAGACATGGGTTCTCAGACCTGCCGCCTCCGCAATGGCGCGCAAGAAGGCGATCGTCGACCCCTTGCCGTTAGTCCCGGCGACATGCACGACAGGCGGCAACCGACGCTCCGGATGGTCCAGACGCCGACACAAGCGCTGGATACGGTCCAGCGACAGGTCAACCGCGCGCGGATGCAGTCGGTGTAGGCGCTCCAAACGGGCGTCGTGCGACGCGAGGTGTTCGGTCACCGCGGCCTCCGTTCGCGCGTCACGGATTGCAGGCTGGGCAGCGCCAGGCGGGCGCGGCCTTCAACCCGTCTGCTCGCGGCCTTTCCTCGCGATGGGTGCAGGCGGAGCAGCCATGGATCTCCGCGGTCGCCATCGCGGTGGCGATTCCACAGTCCTCGCAGCACAGACCGGTGGGGCCGGCGTCAGAGCGACCAAACCCCGGGGCGCCACAAGCCGGGCAGAGGGAGACTAGGCGTCGGGCGAGCGTTTCGGCCAGGGTAGCGAGCGACTTCATCCGCGTCGGGTTGAGGTGGGCGCGCATGTCGGTTTCGATACGCGCTCGACCATCCGCGGACAGGCGGGCAGCGGCGCCGACCGCCCATTGCAGGCATTCGAGATCGGTGATCCCCTTGGCGAAGACGCCGTCGAGACTGTCATCGTTGGGTCGGACGAGGAGGCCGTGTTCCGGGAACCCCACCCGCACAAGGAAAGGGTCCAGCGTTTCGTCAGGTGCCACCGCAAGGTAGTCAAAATTGGTTGCAGTCGTGACGAAGCATTCACGAACGACCAATCCGGCGTCGTCATCGACAAACACCATGATCTCCTCGCCCGCAGCCAGGAACGGGATCCGCGGATGCGGACCGAAGCTGCCTTCGCTGGCCACGCCGAGCGGCAGGGCGGCTGCGCGCATCCCCAGCCGCGCCTTCTGAGTGGCTACCTCCAGCATCGTGTCCTGTCGCGGAATCTCGCCGCAGAAAGTGCCTAGCTGGTCCGTGTTCAGCCCCCGCGGCAAGATCGTATTCAGCGAGAGTCCCGAAAGAAGAGCGGGTCCGATCGCGTCTTCCTTGCGGTGCATGGTGGCGATGACCGCAAGACGGCCGGCGTACGGATGGCATACGCTGCTCAAGTCAGCTCCCCAGTAACGGCAGGGCGGCGGCCGCGGTTCGTCGCGTGATCTCGAGGGTGCGAAGACTCGCCCCGATCAGGATCACCGCAGTAAAGAGGCAGATTTCGGCGACACGGCTGTAGAGGAATTGCTCGTGCGCGGCGATCAACGCGGCAGGCCGGTCCGCATAGAAGGTGAGCAGGTGATGCAGCGACACGCTGGTCGCCGTCCATGCCAGGGCGAGCACGAGAAGGTTGTTGGTGAGGATCACGACAGCGACCGCCGCCAGGGTGGCGACCAGCCAGGCGATGTATGTCCGCGCCCGGGCCTCTCCAGCAAGGTGGGGTTGCGAATACCGCACGATCACCCAGCCGATGAAGGCAACCAGCGTCATCACGATGCAGCTCAAGGCGTCGAGACGCAAGGACAGGCTTAGCGCGTCGACGCCGAAGATCGACACGCTGTGCCCGAGCACGACCACCACCGGTCCTGTCTTTATTTGCAACGCGAGCGACAACAGAGCTGCACCCAGGCAAAAGGCGCTTGTCCAGCTCGCAGCGAGCCAGACGGAGGTCACCACGGCTCGGAATGATCCGGCCCATGCCGACACGAGGGCGAGGAGGAGAGGCAGGAGAGCAGCAGCGGGGCGGCGGGTGCGGGGTGAGCAACAAGAAATTCCACTGAGACTCCACAAAATTTCTAGGCCAGCGCCACTGTGCTTCGTCTAGAACGAGTTGTAAAATTCTTAGTTCAGCACGTTTCGTGCACGAATACAGAACGGTCAGACCGGTGACTCGGCTCAACTACCACCACCTTCACTACTTCTGGGCGGTAGCCAAGGAGGGCAACCTGACGCGCGCGGCGACGCGGCTTCACATCTCGCAGTCGGCACTTTCGAACCAGATCCGGCAGCTCGAGGAACAGTTCGGTCATTCGCTGTTCGCGCGCGTCGGGCGGACACTCCAGCTCACCGAGGCCGGTCGCGTCGCCCTTGCCTACGCTGACCCCATCTTCACGTCGGGCAACGAGTTACTCGCCCTGCTGCGCGAAGGACAAAGACCCACGCGCGAGCTGATCCGCATCGGCGCCGTCGCTACCTTGTCCAGAAACTTCGTGGACAACTGGCTCAAACCGCTTCTGAAGCGCGAGGACGTCGGACTCGTTGTGCAGTCGAGCGGGCTGCAGGAACTGCTAGCGCGCCTACGGGTCCATACGCTCGACGTCGTCTTGTCAAACCGGCGCGTCCAGACAAGCACGGACGAGCCGTGGCGTTGCCGGCGGATTGCGCGTCAGGCAGTCAGTCTTGTCGGCCAGCCGAGGCCCAAACGGAAGGCGTTTCGATTTCCGCAGGAGCTGGCCGAAGTGCCACTGCTGCTACCGAGCCACGACAACGACATCAGAGCCAGCTTCGATCTCATGTGCGAGCAGCTCGGGCTGCGCTGTCAGGTCCGCGCTGAGGTGGACGACATGGCGATGCTTCGACTCCTTGCCAGGGACTCGGAGAGTGTGGCCCTGGTACCGAGCGTCGTGGTTCAGGATGAGATCCGGACGCGCCGCCTGGCTGAGTACTGCGTGGTGCCGGATTTGTATGAGAACTTTTACGCCATCACGGTGCAGCGGCGGTTCGAGCCTCGACTGTTGAAAGAGCTCCTTGGCCGACGCGAGGCTGACGTACTCGGCGTTGGAGGATTCGTCCCGTCGGTGGCCTGGCTGGCATGACTCAGGGATGGATTCGGCAAGGGCATTCGTCGTGCCGTCCGTCCCTGCCTCGCCGCAGCAGTAGGTTGCTGCGGTAACTTTTGCAGCGCCTAGCCCGGATATTTCGGTGCTCACCCAGGGATTCGATGTAAGGCGGATCGTCCTCCTGGACGGCGTCGAAGAGTCGCTCAAGCCACTTTTCGCGCACGGGCCGGGGCACCGGCGCTGCAGCGATCAAAGGTGCCAGGGTCTCGACAACGCCTGCGGTCGCGTTGCCCAGTGCGCCGCTCGAGCTGTCGATGTTGACTGCGGGCGAAAGCGTCTCCAGCAGCAGCACCGCGCCCTCGCCGGCAAGTGCCGCGTCGCTGCGTGCCATGCGCTCGATCTCACCGACGGCCCCGTTCAGGCGCTCGATCGCCTTGCGCGCACC
>NZ_JACDCU010000161.1 GCF_013817365.1 Methylibium sp.
CGCGAGTTCATCCTCGTCGGGGACGTGAACATCGCGCACCGCGAGATCGACTTGAAGAACTGGAAGAGCAACCAGAAGAACAGCGGCTTCCTTCCCGAGGAGCGCGCCTGGATGACGCGCGTGATCGACGAGCTGGGCCTGGTCGATGTGCACCGCACCCTGCGCCCCGATGACACCGGCGAGGCCTACACCTGGTGGAGCAACCGCGGCCAGGCCTGGGCCAAAAACGTCGGCTGGCGCCTCGACTACCAACTGGCCACGCCGGCACTGGCGCAGGCGGCGCGCACCGTATCGGTTTACAAGACCCAGCGGTTCTCGGACCATGCACCGCTGACCATCGATTACGACCTCGAACTCTGAAACGAGCCGCCATGCACGCGTCCAGCCTCGGCCCTGTCCCGCTCCTCGTCGGCGGCTTGATCTTCAAACCCAAGGCACTTGCCGCATGAAGACCCACCGGCTCAACGAACTGCCGGCCTGGCAGGCCGCCGCGCTGCTGCAGCGGCGCGAGCTGCAAGCGGAAGACTTGCTTCGGGCCTGCCTGGAGCGCATCGAGGCCCGCGAACCCGACGTGCATGCCTTCGCCGTACTCGATGCCGACGCCGCCCTGGCCGAGGCGCGCTCGCTGGACGCCGGCGCACTGCGCGGCCCGCTGCACGGCCTGCCGCTCGGCGTGAAGGACCTGTTCGACACGGTCGACCTGCCGACCGCCTACGGCACGCCGATCTACGCCGGCCACCGCCCGGCCGCCGATGCCGCCGCCGTGGCCCTGTGCCGCGAGGCTGGCGCCGTGCTGCTCGGCAAGACGGTGAGCACCGAGCTGGCGACGATGCAGCCGGGGCCGACGCGCAACCCGCACGACTTCGCGCACACGCCCGGCGGCTCGTCGAGCGGCTCGGTCGCGGCGGTGGCCGACTTCATGCTGCCGCTTGCGCTCGGCACACAGACGGCCGGCTCGATCATTCGCCCCGCCGCGTATTGCGGCCTGGTCGGCTACAAGCCAAGCCTGGGTCGCGTGCCGCGCGCCGGCATCAAGCTGCAGTCGGAATCCTGCGACACGGCCGGCGGCTTTGGCCGCAGCGTGCGCGATGTCGCCCTGCTCGGCGCGACGCTGCTCGACGATCCGCGCCTGAACGATGCCCGGGCGCCTGAGGCGCCGCGCATCGGTCTGGCGCCGACGCCCCAGTGGCCGCAGGCCGACGCCGACATGCAGCGCGTGTGGACCGAGGCCGTGCGCGCCTTGGCCCCGCTGGCAGCGGACTGCTGCGACGCGGCGCTGCCCGAGGGCTTCGCGGAGTTGGTGGCGCTACAGAAGGCCGTCATGTGCTTCGAGGCGGCACGCTCATTGACGCATGAGCGCGTGCATCACCGCGAGCGCCTCAGTCCGGCGCTGCGCGCGATGCTCGACGAAGGGCTGGCGATCGACGGCGTGCGCCATGCGGGACACCTTCGAAGCGTGGCGCAGTGGCGCCTGCGTATCGATGCACTGCTCAAGCGCCACGACGTGCTGCTCACGCCGAGCACGATCGGCACGGCCCCGTTGTTCGAGACCACCGGCGACCCGGTGTTCTGCCGCGCCTGGTCGCTGCTCGGTCTGCCGTGCATTCACCTGCCCTTCGGCTTCGGCGCCAACGGTCTGCCTGTGGGCCTGCAGTTGGTCGGCCGCCAGGGTGATGATCATGGGTTGCTCGCCGCCGCGCAGTGGGTGCACGAGCGGCTGGAAGGCTGAGGGGCCCCGGCTTCACCCGGCGTTCTTTCGTTTGGCACCACCCTCACCCCAACCCTCTCCCGCATGCGGGAGAGGGAGCAACGCAGCTCCGGGCGCTGCTGCCGAAGCAGTTCGCCCCTTCCGCGCGGAGCAATTCGAGAGGCCTTCCGTTCTTAGCCAAGCACTCGCAACAACCAGCGGTTGAGGTCGGCGACCTCCTGCGGGCACACCGAGTGCGGCATCGCGTACTCGTGCCATTCGACCCGATAGCCCAGCGCGAGCAAGGCGTCCCGCGACGCCACGGCACGCGCCATCGGGATCACTGGGTCGCTGCGGCCGTGGGCCAGGAAGATCGGCAAGTCGTGCGTCGCCGGGTTGCGCTCGGCGGCGGTCTTGGCGGCCAGCGGCAGGTAGCCGGACAGCCCCGCCAGCCCGGCCAGGCGCTCGCCGTGGCGCAGGCCGGCCAGCAGGGTCATCGCGCAGCCCTGGGAGAAGCCCGCCAGAACGATGCGCGACGCCGGAATGCCACGCGCACATTCGCCGGCAATGAGTGTTTCGATGGCGGCCAGCGAAGTGCGCAGGCCGGGCTCGTCCTCGAGCCGGTCGAGTTCGGTGCCGAGCAGGTCGTACCAAGCGCGCATCGCATAGCCGCCGTTGATCGTCACCGGACGCACCGGCGCGTGCGGGAAGACGAAGCGCACGGACCCCACGGCATCGAGCTGCAGCTGCTCGCAGATCGGCACGAAGTCGTTGCCGTCGGCGCCCAGGCCGTGCAGCACGATCACGCTGGCGCGCGGGTCGGGCGCGGTTTCGATTTCGATAGCTTCGAGCGGCGAATGCGGCATGGCAGTCAGGCAGATGAACAAGCGGGTGGAACGAACATGCCGCGTCGACCGGTAGCCGGTACGGCGGGGGGCATGCGGAGGATTGTCATCGCCGAGGGCGCGGCCGGTCGGTCAAGCCCGAGCGGGCTCGCGCTCGTTGCCTCGCTCGGACCGGCAAGTCACAACAGGGGTGCACGATGCGTGGAACGCCGCCAACGCTAGCCGAAGCCGGCCCGACGCCGCACCCGCACCTCGGCGGTCATGCCAAGGTAGGCGCCGGCCGGTCCGAACCAGCTGCCGGAGATCGGCGCAGCGTGCGAGGGATCGCGCGCCACGCCCACGCGGATGAGCTGGTGGTCGCCGTACAGATTGTTGGTGGGATCGAACGGCACCCAGCCCGCACCCGGCAGGTAGGCCTGCAGCCAGGCATGGGTCGCGCCTGCGCCGGTGACGGCATCGCCCGAGGCGGCGCCCTCGTCGTCGAGCGAGGGGTCGTACAGGTAGCCCGAAACGAAGCGGGTCGCCACGCCCAGGCGGCGCGCCGCTTCCATCATGAGCAGCGCGAAGTCGCGGCAGCTGCCGCTTTGCAGAGCCAGCGTCTGCAGCGGCGTCTGCGTGCCTTCCTCGTCGCGCGACAGGTAGGCCAGCGTGCTGCGGATGTGCTGGTTCATCTGCATCAGCACGTCGCGCGTGCCGGTCGGCCCGTCGGTGCGGATGAACTGGCGAGCCCAGGCGGTCAGCACGCCCTTGGGGTCGTCGTGGTGCGGGCGCAGGTACTGCTCGAGGTCGAAGCGGTCCTCGACCGAATAGGCGAAGGGAAAGTATTCGGCCGAAGGCTCGAGCGGGAGTTGGAGATGATCGCGCGGCGCATGTTCGATGGTGAAGGAGCACACGATCTTCAGCGTGTCGGCGACGCCCCGCGGCTGCACCAGCGCGACCGAATTCGAGTGCGGATCCTGGATCATGCGCACCTGCGCCTCGGGGCTCACCTCGAGGTCGGTGGCGAGCACGCGCAGGTCGTGGCTGTCGCGCGGACGAAACATCACGCGGTGCTCGCCGAAGCCGACCGGCTCGCGGTATCGGTACACCGTGGTGTGGGTGATGTCGTAGCGAATCGGCATGGTCCGGCGCGCTTCAGCGCGCCTGCTCGCGCGTGGGCGTGCGCGGTGTGGTGGCGCGGCGCTCGGTCATCGGCTCGAAGCGCTGCGCCGGCTTGGGCGCACGGGCGTACAGCGGCTGCACCTTGGGCAGATTGGACTTGATCACGCTGATGCGGCTGCTGTTGGACGGGTGGGTCGAGAGCCATTGCGGCGTCGCGCCCTGGGAGGCTTTGGACATCTTTTCCCACAAGCGAACCGCCGCTTGCGGGTCGTAGCCGGCGCGCGCGGAAAGCTCCAGGCCCACGAGGTCGGCCTCGGTTTCGTCTTCGCGGCCGAAGCGCATGGTGAGGAGCTGCGTGCCGATGTTCGCGGCGATGTCGCCGATCGAGCCCAGGCCCAGCAGTTGAGCGCCGAGCGACAGGCCGATGCTGGTGGCGCTGCCCTTGCCGATGCGCTCGCGCGCATGTTCGCGCAGGGCGTGCGCCATTTCGTGGCCCATGATGCTGGCGACTTCGGCGTCGTCGAGCTGCAGGCGCGAGAGGATGCCGCTGTAGAAGGCGATCTTGCCGCCCGGCATGCAAAAGGCGTTGATCTGCGTGGAGCCGAGCATATTGACCTCCCAGCGCCATTGGCCCGCGCGGTCGTTCCATTCGTCGGTGAAGGGAATGATGCGCTTGGAGATCGAGCGCAGCCGCTGCACCTGCGGGTGCGACTCGGGCGCCAGCGCTTTCTTGCTGCTGGCCTCGGCCATCATCTGCGTGTATTGCTGGGTCGCGGCCTGCTCGACCTGTTCGGCCGAGACCAGCTTGCTGAAGCTCGACTGGCGGCCCACATCGACACCCTCGCGGGCCCAGGCCGGCAACGCCGCCGTTGCGCCGGCCGCGAACAGGGCCGCGCCGAAGCGGCGCCGTTGCGGCTGCTGCGGGCCGCTCCCGGTGCTTGCCGGGGACGCATTGAACGCGGCGAGGGCCGAACACAGGCCGCAGCGGTAGCGGGTCGGGGGAGGGGCAAGGTTCATCGCGGTCTGATTCAGGGAGCGGCTTCGCGTTCCAGCATCCGTCGTACGTGCGGCAGCAGCAGATAGGCCGGAAACGCGAGCCAGAAAGTCAGGAAGAAGTAGACCGCATAACCGAGCTCCTGCGCGCCGATGCCGCCGGCCCAGCCCGCCACGGCGCGGCTGAACGCGAAGATGCTCGACAGGATGGCGTATTCCGTGGTCGCGCGCGCCTTGCTGGTGATGCCCATCAGGAAGGCCAGGAAGGCCCCGGTGCCCAGCCCGCCGGTGAAGCTTTCCAGCGCACTAGCGGCATAGACGACCGCCTGGTGCACCGGCTCGACGCCGACCGTGGCGGCCGCCCCCGGCGTCAGTAGCGGCACCCAGTGCGCCGCGCCGGCATAGCCCAGGTTGGACAAGGCCTGCCACAGGCCCAGCACCCACAGGCCGCGGAAGATGCCGCGTTTGTCTACGTACCAGCCACCGATCAGGCCGCCCGCGATCGACAGCGCCAAGCCCAGGTTCACGCTGACGAAGCCGATCTGCCCTGCTGTGAAGCCCGCATCGACCCAGAAGGGCTTGACCATGAAGCCCATCGCCGCGTCGCCCAGCTTGAAGGTCAGCACGAACAGCAGCACCGCCAGCATGCCGGGGCGCAGCAGCAGCTCGACCCAGGCGCCGAACACCGGCCCGTCGCGCAGCGCCAGCGCCTGCGGGCCGCGGGCGGCGTTCACGAGCAGGCCGGCGCCCAGGAACATGAGCCCGACCGGCAGCAGCCCGCGGAACCACCAGGTTCCCGCCACCTCTTGCACGGCGCCCCACTCGAAACTGCGCGCCAGCGGCCCGAGCGCCGGCCACAGCAGGCCGACGAGGACCAGGCCGAGCGCGACGAGGAACATCGGCTGCTGCCGCAGCAGCTTCAATTCGCTGGCCACGCTGCTCGGCGGCGGGCCAGCGCGCGGTTTCTCCAGCGGCGCAAACAGCGCCATGCAGGCGTTGAACACGAAGGCGGCGGCGCCGAACGCATAGGCCGCGCTCCAGCCCAGCCAGCCGGACACCATCAGCAGCACACCGGCCGTCAGCATGCCGGCGCGGTAAAAGCCGATGCGAAAGCCGTTGGCCAAGCCGTATTCGCGCTGATCGAGCAGCTCGATCGTGTAACCATCGGTGGCGATGTCGTTGGTGGCCGAGAGCACGGTGAACGCGCCGATGGCCAGCCACACCCAGGGCCCGAGCGCCGTGCCGGCCAGCGCGAAAGCGACCATCACGCCGGCCATGCCGACGTTGGCCGCGGCCACCCAGCGCCGGTGGTGGCGCGCCCAATCGACCACCGGCGCCCACAGGAACTTGACGGTCCAGGCCAGGCCCAGCAGCGACAGCAGGCCGATGTCGGCCAGGTTCATGCCCTGCTGGCGGAAATGAACGGGAAAGATGTCGTAGAAGACGCCGAGCGGCAGGCCTTCGCTGAAGTACAGCAGCGCGACCCAGAACAGCTTGCGACGGTAGGCCGGAACGGGAGCCGGGGCGAGCGCAGCGGACGGGGCGGTCATCGAGGCGATTCTAGGGAGGCCCTTGCCGCAGTCGGCGGCACGAAAGCACGCCACACCCTCGGCGCACGCGGGGCATCTCGGCTCGCTACAGTGCTTCGCACCGCGCAGTGCGCACCCTCACAAGGCCTTTACATGAAGCTTTACTACGCCCCCAGCGCCTGCTCGCTGTCACCCCACATCGCCCTGCTCGAAGCCGGCCTGCCCTTCACCGCGGTGTCGGTCAACCTGAAGACTCACCAGCTCGCCGACGGCAGCGACTTCCATGCTGTCAATGAAAAAGGCTCCGTGCCGGTGCTCGAGTTGGACGACGGCAGCCGCCTCACCGAAGGCCCGGCCATCGTGCAGTACATCGCCGACCAGGCCAGCGACAAGCAGCTCGCGCCCGCCAACGGCACCATGGCCCGCTACCGACTGCAGGAGTGGCTGAACTTCATCACCAGCGAACTGCACAAGGGCTTCTCGCCGCTCTTCAACGCGGCGATGCCCGAAGAGGCCAAGGCATTGCACCGCGCCAAGCTCGGCGAGCGGTTCGGGTGGGTCGATGGCCAACTGGCCGGCAAGAGCTTTCTGACCGGCGAAACCTTCACGGTGGCCGACGGCTACCTGTTCGTCGTCGCCCGTTGGGGCAAGGGAGTCGGCGTCGATCTGGCGCCGCACAAGAACGTGGAAGCCTTCATGCAGCGCGTCGCCGCAAGGCCGGCGGTGCAAGCGGCGATGAAGGCCGAAGGCCTGCTCAAGTGAGGCGCTGAAGCACAGGCGGGCGGCCGGTGCGCAGCCTGCCGAATGGCTACCGGGCGCTGGTGCTGGGCGCGAGCGGCGCGATCGGCGGCGCCTTCGTCGAGGCGCTGCAAGGCGACCCGCGCTGCGCCGAAGTGCTCGGCCTGAGCCGGCGCAGCGAACCCGCGATCGACCTGCTCGACGAGGCCAGCCTGATCGCGGCGGCCGCCAGTCTGCAGGCCCGCGCACCGATCCACCTGATCGTCGTGGCCACCGGTGCGCTGCACCAGCGGGTCGGCGGCCGCACGGTCGGGCCGGAGAAGCGGTTGGGAGAGCTAGACCCCGCCGTGCTGGCTCACACGCTGGCGCTCAACGCCATCGGCCCGGCGTTGGTCGCCAAGCATTTCCATGCGCTGCTGCCGCTCAGTGCGCGCAGCGTCTTCGCGGTGCTCAGCGCGCGGGTCGGCAGCATCGGTGACAACCGCAAGGGCGGCTGGTACGGCTACCGCGCGAGCAAGGCCGCGCTGAACCAGCTGTGGCGCACGGCGGCCATCGAGATCGCGAGGCGCCGGCCCGAGGCGGTGCTCGTCGCACTGCAGCCGGGCACCGTGCGCAGCGCACTGACCGCGCCGGTGATCGGCGCCGAGGCGGCGGACGCCCTCGCACCGTCTGAAGCCGCGCGGCGCCTGCTCGCGGTGCTCGACGGACTCGGTCCCGAAGACACCGGCGGCTTCTTCGCGAACGACGGCGCGCGCGTTCCGTGGTGAGGCCTTGAGGTCAGGTCGCGACCTTGCCGCGGTCCGAGCGCGCCTCGTCGGTCGCCGCCCGGCGCGCGGCTTCAGGTGCGACGCCAGTCAACGCGGCAGCGCCAGACCGGCGCGAGCGGCAAGTGCCGCCTCGCGCACATGGCAGCCCTCGAGGTGATCGTTCACCAGCCCCATCGCCTGCATGAAGGCATACACGGTCGTGGGGCCGACGAAGTTCCAGCCGCGCCGCTTCAGGTCCTTGCTCATCGCCATGGATTGCGGCGAGCTGCTGATCGCGCGGAGTACGTCGTGCGTGAACATGGGCGGGCGCGACGCGGGCGCCGGCTCGAAGCCCCAGGCATA
>NZ_JACDCU010000162.1 GCF_013817365.1 Methylibium sp.
TCTTTCCCGCTACATCGGCGAACCGGCGGAACAGGTGCTTGCGTGCATCGAAGATCTGCACCTTCTTGCCGTCCAGCGTGGTCCAGGCACCGGGGGCGGGATTGGTGCCGCGGATCAGGTTGTAGATGAAATCGACGTGGTTCGACCACTGGATGCGCGCCTCCGCGTCGCGACACCAGCCTTCGTAGCTCGCCTGCGACTCGTCTTGCACCGTCTCGGTGTGCTTGCCGGCAAAAACCAGATCGGCGGCTTCGAGCATCGCCTTCACGCCCATCGGGGACAGCTTGTTGAAATAGACCTCGCCGATGGTTTCATCCGGTCCGATATCGCAGGTTTCTTGCAGGATCAGCGGACCCTCGTCCAGGCCCTCGGTCGGGCGGAAGATGCTCAGGCCGCCACGGGTATCGCCGCGGATGATCGGCCAGTTGATGGACGATGGGCCCCGGTACTTCGGCAGCAATGAGGGGTGGTACTGAATGGTGCCCAGGCGCGGCAGTTGCACGAAGCTGTCGGGAGCGAACTGGAGCACATAGGCCATCACGCCGAGATCGACGTTCAGCGCCTTCAGCGCCTCATGGGCCTCGGGCACTTTCAATGAAGAAAACTGGAATACCTTCAACCCGCGTTCCTCGGCCGCCGTGCGCAGCGGATCGGGCTTGGCGCCCGGCTTTTCCGGCGCGCAGAACACGCCGGCCACGTCATCCTTGCGCTCCAGAAACGCTTCCAGCACGGACTTGCCGAAATCCTGCTGCCCGATGATCGCTATCTTCATGGTTCGATTCCTTCCGTGTTTCAGGCCTGCGGAGGTCAAGTCCGCACGATGCAAATGTGTCGCTGTGGCTCAGGCACCGAGGGCGGGCAAGGCCTGCTCGCAGTCAGCGATCAGATCGTCCGCTGCCTCCAACCCTATCGCAAAGCGAACCAGCATGCCCTGCCCCGCCGCCGTGCCGCGCAGGGCGGTCAGGTCGTAAGGCACGACGAGGCTCACCGGCCCGGCCCACGAATAGCCGAGTCTGAAGAGCCGCAGCGCGTCGAGAAAGGCATCGACCTGCGCCTGCGTGTAGCGAGCGTCGAACATCACCGTAAACAAACCCGCCGCGGCACAGCAGGCGCTCGCCCAGTGCGCATGACCCGGAGCCCCTTCGAAAGCCGGATGCAGGATCTGCACGACCTCGCTGCGGCCTTGCCACCATGCGGCGAGCCGGCGCGCGGCGGCGTCCTGAGCGGTGTAGCGCAAGACCAGCGATGGCAGCGAGCGCAGCACAAACTCTGCATCGTTGGCGCCGACGCCCAGCCCCAGGCGCATGTGCGTGGCCTTCAGGCGCTGGTGCAGAGCGTCGTCGCGCGTGGTCACCGAGCCCATCAGCACGTCGGCACCACCGGAGGCGTACTTGGTCAGCGCTTGCATGGAGATGTCGACGCCGCAGTCGAAGGGCGCGAAAGCGATGCCCGCACCCCAGGTGTTGTCCAGCGCCGTGATCACGCCGCGCGCCTTGCAGACCGCGACCAGCCCCGCCAGGTCGGGAAACTCCATCGTGACCGAACCGGCGGCCTCGAGCCACACCAGCTTCGTGTGCGGGCCGATCATGCCGGCGAGCGCGGCTGCGTCCAGGGGATCGTAGAGACGGTGTGCGACGCCCATGCGCGCCAGTTCGTTTCGTGCCAGCTCGCGGCTCGGGCCATACACGTTGGCCGGCAGCAGCACTTCGTCGCCGGCGGCAAGCAGCGCCAGATCGACCAGGGCGATGGCCGCGAGCCCGCTGGGCGCGAGCAACGTGTGCCGCCCGCCTTCGAGCGAGGCGATGCGCTCCTCAAGCGTGAAGGTGGTCGGCGTGCCGTGCAGGCCGTACGTGTAGCCGGTCTTGTCCTGCCAGCGACGCGCGCGCAGCGCAGCGGTGTCCTTGAAGATCACCGTCGAGGCCTTGAACACGCCCGGCGGCACGGCGCCGAAGCGGGCAGGCGGCTGATAAGGATGATGGATCAGGCCCGTGGTCAGCCTGTCGGTTGTGCTGCCGTTGTCGCCCTCGCTCATGGCCGCCGCCTCACACCGGCTGCGCGACGAGGTCGTGCCCCTCGGTGCCGACGATGCGCGCCCGCGTGAACTCCCCCACGCGCAGTTGCTTGGAAGCCTTGAGCGGCGGCAGCAGCCGCACCACGCCATCGATTTCGGGCGCATCGGCATAGCTGCGGCCAACGCCGCCTTTGCGGCCGAGCGCGGGTGCCGAGTCGATCAGCACCTGCATCTCGGCGCCGACTCGTTCCAGCAACTTCGCGGCCGAGACCGCTTCGGCCACCGCCATGAAGCGCACGCGGCGCTCCTCGCGCACTTCGGCGGGCAAGGCGCCAGGCAAGGCGTTTGCACTGGCACCTTCGACCGGCGAATAGGTGAAACAGCCGGCACGGTCGATGCGCGCCTCGCGCATGAAATCGAGCAAGTATTCGAACTCGCTTTCCGTCTCGCCAGGGAAACCGGCGATGAAGGTCGAGCGCACGACGATCTGCGGGCAGGCCTCGCGCCAGCGCTGCAGGCGCTCGAGGTTGCGCTCACCGCTGGCCGGGCGTTTCATGCGCTTGAGAACGTCGGGGTGAGCATGCTGGAACGGCACGTCCAGATAAGGCAGCACGCGCCCGGCCGCCATCAAAGGCAGGATTTCGTCGACGTGCGGGTACGGGTAGACGTAGTGCAGCCGCACCCAGCCACCGAAGGGCTCGGCGATCTCGCCGAGCTTCTCGACCAGCTCGGTCATGCGCGTGCGTACCGGCCGGCCGTCCCAAAAGCCCGTGCGGTACTTCACATCGACGCCGTAGGCGGAGGTGTCCTGGCTGATCACCAGCAGCTCCTTCACGCCGGACTCGAACAGCGCGCGCGCTTCCGACAGCACATCGCCGATCGGCCGCGATACCAGGTCGCCGCGCATGCTCGGGATGATGCAAAAGCTGCAGCGGTGGTTGCAACCCTCGCTGATCTTGAGATAGGCGTAGTGCCTGGGCGTGAGCTTCACGCCGTAGGCCGGAACGAGGTCGACGAAGGGATCGTGCGGCTTGGGGACATGCAGGTGCACCGCATCCATGACTTCCTGCGTCGCATGCGGCCCCGTCACCGCAAGCACCTTGGGGTGCACCTGGCGCACCAGGTTGCCCGCACCGCCCTCGCCTGCCTTCGCACCCAGACAGCCGGTGACGATCACGCGGCCGTTGGCGGCCAGCGCTTCGCCGATGGTGTCCAGGCTTTCCTTCACCGCGTCGTCGATGAAGCCGCAGGTGTTGACAATCACCAGGTCGGCGCCGGCGAAGGTCTTGGACGTTGCATAGCCCTCGGCGCTGAGCTGCGTGAGGATCAGTTCGGAGTCGGTCAAGGCCTTGGGACAGCCGAGCGAGACGAAACCGATCTTCGGCACGGCTGCGGACGGGGTGGGCGCAGCCGCTGCGGGCGCTTCGATCAGGGAGCTTTCGGTCATGCGCCGGATTTTCGCCGATCCGCCGCTGCGGCGAGCCGCTGCTACTTCTTGCCGCCGATGCCGAAGCCGGGCGGGAACAACTGCCCGGCCTGCTTGTTCATCTGCTCTTGCATCTGCACGAAGAGCGTCTTCGACTGGTCGAGGTAGTTCGTCATCAGGCCCTGCATCATGGGCGCCTGCACGTTCATGAACTGCGTCCAGACCTCGGGACCGAGGCTCTTGCCGCCCGTGACGCCGGACTGTTCCGAAAAGCGGCTCTGCATTTCGGTGAAGGCCTGGATGTTCTTTTCCAGGTAGGAGCCCATCAGGCCCTGCATGGTGTGGCCGTAGAAGCGGATCATGTTGGCCAGCATCTCGCTCGAGAGCATGGGCACGCCGCCGGTCTCTTCTTCCAGAATGATCTGCAGCAGGATGCTGCGTGTCAGGTCCTCGCCGCTCTTGGCGTCGCGCACCACGAACTTTTCCTGCTCGAGCACCATGCGCTTCACGTCGGCCAGCGTGATGTAGCCGCTGCTGCGCGTGTCGTACAGGCGCCGGTTCGGGTATTTCTTGAGGACGCGCAACGCGACCTCGCCCGTCGCGGCCGAATCACCCTCCTGCGGCGTCGCGTTGCGCTGCGATCGCGCCTTGCTCTGCGTCATGCGTTCGGCTCCTCTGAGGCGGCCGATTCTAGGACGCGCTCGCCCGCGATCGCGGGGGTTTTCCCGCCGCTCCGCTGCGCCGCGGCGTCAGTCGATACTGCGGCAGCCCCATCGCTGCCGACCCCGGCCGCGCTGTCGATTCGATCAAGCCTTGCAGGAGCCGCCATGACCCCCGAGCTCGAATACCTCGTCTTCACCACCGTCTTCACGGCATTGATGTGGGTGCCCTACACCGTCAATCTGATCCTGGTGCGCGGCTTGAAGGATGCCGTCGGCTATCCGGAAAACCCGAAGCCGATCTACGCCTGGGCGCAGCGCATGAAGGCGGCGCACTACAACGCAGTGGAGAACCTGGTGGTCTTCGCGGCGCTGGTGCTGGTTGCGGACGCGGTCGACGTGCACAACGCGGCGACGGTGATGGCCTGCGTGGTCTTCTTCTGGGCGCGTGTGGTGCATTTCCTGGCCTACAGCTTCAAGGTGCCCTGGGCGCGCACGCTGGCCTTCGCGGTCGGGTTCGTCTCTCAGCTCGCGCTTGCGTTTCAGGTGCTGACCTGAGGATCGGGTCCGATCAACCCTTCGTCGTTCGCCGCTCCGCCTTTCAATCGCGGGCACGCCGCCTGCTCGGCGAAACTGCCGCAAAACCCGAAACGATGGACGCCAGATTGTTTTCCCCCGCCCCGCCTGCGCGCTTGCTCGCCATGCTGCGGCTCGTCGTGGGGTTGCTCCTGTGCGCGTCACTGGCCGTCGCATCGGCGGCCGGCCTGACGATCACCAGCCCGGCGCCCAAGGAAACCGTCCACGACAACGCCGGCAACGTCAACGTCGTGCTCAGCGTGGAAGACGGCGCCGTGCTGCCGCCGGGATACCGTATCCGCCTGCTGCTCGACGGCGAGCCGGCCGCGCCCGACAACAGCCGCACACGCTTCCAACTCTCCGGCGTCGACCGCGGCAGTCACGAGTTGCAGGCACTGATCGTCGACAACGACGGGCGGGTGCTGACCCGCTCTGCGCCCGTCACGTTCTACATGTGGCAGGCGTCGAGACGCAATCCGAGCGGGCCTTGAGCGTGAGGCGGGCTGCTAGAGACCGGGCGTTCGCGGCTCTGCTCCTGCGGGAGTGGGTCGACACTGCGGACCAGCCTGCGAAGATCACCTGTGCCGACCGTGGCGCGCCGCGGACTGAGCGTGCAGCGAGCAACCCGAACCCCATGAGCCGCTCATGAGCCGCCGCACCGCCTTCAAAGTGATGGCTGTCGGCCTGTTGGTGATCGGGCTTTATGCGCTGGCCGGTTTCGTGGTGCTGCCCGCACTCGTCGAGCGCCAAGCGCCGGCGTATGCCGCCGAACGGCTCGAAGCCGAACTGACGGTCGGCGACACGAGCTTCAACCCCTTCCTGCTGCGCTTCGTGGCGCAGGATCTGCGCCTGGCGCAGCAGGATCAGCAAGAGCCGATGCTCACGCTCGAGCGGCTGGCCATCGATCTCGACTGGTCGAGCCTGTGGTCGCAGGGATGGACGCTCTCGACCCTGCGCCTGCACAGCCTGCACGTGCGTGTCGAAATCGACGCCGAAGGCCGCCTCGACTGGGCCGGCCTGTTGCGCCCTCGGGAAGATCAAGCGCAGCAATCGCCGCCGCCGGTTCTTCACGTCGGGCACGTCACCGTGGAGGCCGGCCGGCTCGCGCTGACCGACCTGCGCGGTCCCACGCCGGCCAGTGTGAGCCTCGGCAAGATCGAGATCGAAGCTTTCGACATTTCGACGCAGGTCGGCGAAGAGCGCCCGGAAGGTCGTTACGGCCTGAGCGCTGTGCTCCCCGAGGAAGGCAGCTTGCGCGCGCAGGGCTCGATCGTGCTGCAACCGGCGCTCCGCTCGGCCGGTGAAGTGGAAGTGACCAGCCTGAACGTGGCCGCCGTCTGGCCGCTGCTGCGCGTTTCGCTCGGTCTCGATCTCGCACCGCCGGCGAGCGCCTTGAGTGCAAAGACGCGCTATGCGTATTCGGCCACTCCGGGTGCGCCGGCGCTGACGCTCGACGCCGCCGAACTGCAACTGACCGGCGTGGCGCTGCAACCGACTGGCACCAGCGCGCCCTTGCTACGCCTGAAGACGCTCACCGCCAGCGGCGGCCGGCTCGACCTCGCAGCACGCGAGCTGGCGTTCACCGAAGTCGGCCTGGACGACGGCACGCTGGCCCTCGAGTTCGACAAAGAGGGCCGACTCGACTGGCAGGCGCTGAGCGAGCCTGCAGCGGCACCGGCTGACGAGAAGCGCGCGCAGGCCGCCGACAAGCGAAAGCCCGCGCAAGCCGACGCCCCGCCGTGGCGAGCCCGCATCGAAGCGCTGCGTGTCGAAGGCGTTGCACTGCAGGCTGCCGATCGCAGCCGGCCGATTCCCCTGGCTTTAGACATTGCCGAGATCAGCGGACGAACCGGCGTGGCGCTCGACTTCGGCCCGGGGCCGACACGAACGCGGCTCAGCGCACTCGACGCGCAGCTCGAAGCGCCGAGGCTGGCCGCCATCGGCGCAGCCGAGCCGCTGCTTGCTCTCGACACGCTATCCATTGCCGGCGCTGCACTGGACACCGGCGAACGCCTCATCCGGATCGACGAGATCGCGGTTCGGGGCGGCCGCGCCGAGGTGCAACTGGCCGATGGAGGTTCGCCCGGTCTCCTGCAGGCCTTGCGTTCCGGCGAGGCACAAGGCGAAACGGCGCCCGCCGACGGCGGCCGGCCCGACGGCGGGTCCGAACAACAGCAAGCCGACCGCAAGCCCGCCTCGACACCGACGGGGCGATCCGAGCCGCCCCCGGTCGGCTCCGATGCCGATGCCGATACGCCGGCCGACTGGCGCTACGCGCTCGACGCCTTTCGCGCCAAGGGCGTGACCCTGGCCCTGCGCCACGGCGGCTACGAGCCGGCCATTGAATACACCGCCGAGCTGAAGGACGCAACCCTCGCCAATATCGCCAGCGCCGCGGACACGCCGATGCAGCTCGACGCGCAACTGGCGCTGGCCGGTGGCGGCAGCTTGGCGGCGAAGGGAGCCATCGCCCAGAGCGCCGAGAGCGTCGACGTCGAGCTCCAACTCGACCGGCTGCCGCTGCTCCCCTTGCAACCGCTGCTCGCGCGCCATGCCAGGCTGGAGATGCGCTCGGGCCTGCTTTCGGCGAAGGCGCGGCTCGAATTGCGCCCCGGCGAGACCAACGGGTTCGCGCTGCGCGCCACCGGCGACGCGACGGTCGACGCCGTGCGCATCGACGAGGCCGACTCCGAGGAGCGTTTCCTTGCCTGGCGCTCGCTGCAAGCCGAGGGCGTGACGCTCGACACCGCCCCCGGCCGCCTGTCGATCCGCGAGATCGAAGTGCAGGAGCCCGGCGCCAAGCTGGTCATCGCCGAAGACCGCTCGGTCAACCTCACCCAGGTGATCCGCGATGATCCGAATGCCGCTGCGCGCACGGCAGAAGCCCCGGCGCCAGAAGCGGTGCCCTTCGAAGTCGCGATAGAGCGCATCCGCTTCCAGAGCGGCGTACTCGACTACACCGACCTCAGTCTGGTGCTGCCGTTCTCCACTCAGGTGACTTCGCTCGACGGCAGCGTGCTTGGCATCACCACCGCTCGCGGCGAGCGGGCCCGCGTGCAGGCGGCGGGGCAGATCGAGCCCTTCGGCTCGGCCCGTGTGAACGGCAGCCTGCTGCCCTTCGCGCCGAAGGAATTCCTCGACCTGCGCGTGCGCATGAACAACGTGGCGATGCCGCCGCTCTCGCCCTACACGGCCACCTTTGCCGGGCGCACGGTGGCCGAAGGCAAGCTCTGGCTCGATCTCGAATACCGCATCGAGAACGGCCAGCTGCTCGGTGAGAACAAGATCCGGCTCGACGACTTCCGGCTCGGAGAACGCGT
>NZ_JACDCU010000163.1 GCF_013817365.1 Methylibium sp.
TGGCGATGTACTGGAAGCTCTGCACCGGGCCGGTCGGGCTGCCCAGGCGCAACTGCAGGTCGTACATGCGGGCCGGCCCCGCATCCAGCAGGCGCAAGCGGTACTTGCGTCGGCTGACCTTGTAGAAGGGCTGGATGCGGCCGTTGACGGTCATCTTGTCGCCGAGGAAGCCGTCGCCGTTGAAGGGGTCGAACGAAAGCGCCACCCCGTCGGGCGTGAAGCGCTTGTCGGCCAGCACGAAAGGCTGGTCGAAGTCGCCGCTCGGCAGGCGCAGCGCGGTTGGGGAGGAGAGGTCGTGCTCGTCGCCGTTGTCGATGTGGTCGTAGGCCAGGAAGAAGCCGCTCAGGCCGCGGTAGGTGTTCTGCGCGGTGAAGTCGAGCCGGTGGTCGTGGTACCACAGCGTGCCCAGCGCCTCGCGCGGGTCGCCGATGCCGCCGTACTGGTCGACCCCGGCGTAGACCATCGGGTAGTGCTGGTCCTTGAAGTGGCCGGGCCCGGTCAGCGTGGGCCCGAAGTCCGTCGGGCTCCACCAGTCGACCGGAAAGCCGTCGCTCTCCGAAGGCGTGTGCATGTTGTGCAGGTGGATCGAGATCTCGGGCGAGCCGAAGCCCTGCCCGAGCTGCTGCAGCTCGTTGCTGATCCGCACCAGGATCGGCTCGCCGTAGCGGGCGTGGAACATCGGCCCCGGGCACCGGTCGTTGAAGCCCCAGGTCATGACCGCCGGCAGGTCCTTGTGCCACTTCAGCATGTATTCGGCGCTGTGAATCTCGTACAGCTTCAGTGGGGGAAAGCGGTCCCAGGCCTGGTGGGCGGCGCGGCCCACTTCGCCGGCTACCGGCAGGCGCCCCGGCGCCGGACTCAGGCTTTGCACCGGCTCGAGCGGCTTTTCTGCCTGGAGTTCGTCGCGCCATGGCTCGGTGTACGGGCTGGGCGGCGGCGCCGGCGCGACCTGCGCACGCGCGGGCCACGGTGCGGCCAAAGAGGCTGCGCCGACGGCGGCGCCCTTGAGGAAACTGCGGCGCTTCGGCGCGGCCGCAGGCAGCGGCGAGGAATCAGCCGGCCCGGTAGTCGGTTTCATGGTGTCTGCCTTTTTCTTCGTGGGAATCGACGGCGGCGCAGGTTTCCTGCGCGCGCTCCAGGGCCAGCGCGACGACGCAGTCCAGCGCGGCGTCGCGCGAGCCGTCTTTCAGCACGGCCTTCAAACAGGATTCGCGGAAGGCGCTCACGAGGAGCTCGGTGGCCGCGTTCGTCACGTCGGCGGCGGACGGGGCGCTCGGATCGCCTGCCTCTACGCGCCCGTTGCGCAGGGCCAAGCCGGTCGGCGGCGGTCCGGCGGTGGCTGCTGCGTTGGCGCGGCGGTCGGCCGCCCGCAACCAGCGCAGCCATCGGCTGACCAGGCGGCGCGAGTTCGGCAGCACGAAGCCCTGTTCGCTTTCGAGATGCGCGATGGCCGCGCTCAGGAAGCACAGGGCGACCCGGGTCGCCTGACGTTCATCGCACTGCATCCGCATGGTCATGCTGGAGCCCCCCGCGCCGGTCTTCGTGCTTGGCCGTGGTTGGCACGGCGCAGTTCGATCCGGTGGCGCATGTCTACAACGGTACGCACAGCGGCAGGCCGCGTATGTCAGCGCCGATTGATTCGCCGGTGGGACGAATCTGCAAGTCGTGCAGGCCTTGCCTTACGCCGCCCGGGTGATCGGCTCGAAGCCTTGTAGGAGGCATCCGACACGCGCCTGGCGACGAATCCCACGAAGTGTTGTGCGGCCGCGAACACTCGACTTCAGGAAGCTCTGGTCAGGGGATTTGCAACACCTATGGTTGATGCAGGCAACGCCGCCTTGCCGTGCTCTTGGCGTTGCCGATACCGCGCAAGCCTTTCACTACGACCCCAGGAGATCCCCCATGAAACTGCTTCCCACCGTGGCTGGATTCGTGGTCGCTGCGGCCCTCGCAGCGCCGAGCCAGGCCATCCAGATCGTCTACACCGCGAGCCTGTCGGGCGCCAACGAAGTGCCGCCCAATGCCTCGCCGGGCAGCGGAGACGCTTCGGTGATGTACGACTCGCTGGCGCACACGCTCACCGTCAGCTACAGCTTCGCGGATCTCGGCTCCGGGTTGGTGGACGGCCACATTCACTGTTGCACCACGCCCGACAACAACGTCGGTGTCGCGGTCGGCTTCACCGGCCTGCCGCTGGGTGCCACGGCGGGGAGCGACGACTCGGAGGTCTACGACCTGACGTCCTCCGCGACGTTTCGGCAATCCTTCATCGACGGTTTTGCCGGAGGGGTCGCGGCCGATGCCGAGGCGGCTCTGGTGGCCGGCCTGAATTCGGGACTAACCTACTTCAACCTGCACTCGGAGTTGATTCCGAGCGGCGAAATCCGCGGCCAGCTGGCGGCGACCACAGTACCCATTCCGGAGCCGCGCATCGCCGCGATGCTGCTGTTGGGCCTGGGCGTGCTAGGCCTGGTGTCGCGGCGCAGCCGCCGTGGCGGGGACGGCGGCTCGGCGTCTTGAACCCGCGGCGCTCTCAACCTTGCGCGCTGAAAGGCCAGGCGCGGCGCTCCAGGTAGCCCGGCTTCACGCGGAAGGGCCCGGACAAGCGTTCACTTTGCGGCTGCGGCACCGTGGGCCGTGCCGCCGCTGCGGCATGCCGCTCACGCGGGTCGCCGCTTTCTCGGGCCGGCAGACCCTGTGCAAGGCTGGCGCGAACCGCAGCAGCGTCGAGGATCGGTTTTTGCGCCTGCATGGGGGTCTTTCTTCGTGAGCTGATCGGCCTGCGCGCTGGCAGAAAGCGCGCGTGACGACCGTGAGATTCGTTTTCCGCGAGCCGTCGTTGCAAGGCCCATGCCAAGCCGCTGTCATGCTCGCTGCTGGGGGTAGACCGGCAGCGCCACTCGCGCGCGTGTAATCGCTTCTGTGCACCCGGCAGTTCTTGCAAGCGCTTTTGTCGCGGACATCATTGAAAGGCCGACCGGCATGGCGCTTGGCCGCGGCCCCCTGCCTGATTCGCCCTCAAGGCTTCGATTCGACGAGCGGAGCGCGAGCGCTCCGCGACCGGGCTTCACGGTTTGAGCCGCAACTCCTGCCGCGCGCCGCCGGGCGCCTGGGGGGCGGCTTCTCGCCATTCGGCAATGCGCTTGACGAGCAATTCGGGATCGGCCGGCTTCACGAAGTGGGCGTCGAAGCCGGCGTCTATCGCCTGTTGCTGGTCGCCCTTCTGGCCGTAGCCAGTCAGAGCCAATATCAGGGCGTCGCGGGTCTGCGGGGTCTGGCGCAGCCGCCGGGCGACTTCGTAGCCGTCGAGGCCGGGAAGGCCGATGTCGAGCACCACCACGTCGGGCGCGTAGACCGGCGCGCTGGCCAGGGCCTGCATGCCGTCGCCGACGGTCTTGACCTCGTGGCCGGCCAGCTCTAGGTAGAGCGCGACCGTCTCGGCGGCGTCGCGGTTGTCATCGACCACAAGCACGCGGCAGCCCCCGGTACTCGCTACTTCCGGAGGATTCGTCAAGGGATCGTCCACGGGTTTGACCTCGCTCAGGCAGGGCAGGCGCACATTGAATTCAGCGCCGAGGCCGCTGCCCCGGCTCGACACGTCGACGCTGCCATTGTGGAGTTGGACCAGGCGCTGCACCAGCGTCAGGCCCACGCCCAGACCCCCCTGGCTGCGGTCGAGCGGGCGGCGTCCCTGTTCGAACAGCTCGAACACATTGGGCAGCAGTTCCGCCTCGATGCCGATGCCGTTGTCGGTGACGGTGAGCAGCGCCTCGCCGTGGTCGAGCACCAGCGACAAATGGATGGCGCCGCCTTCGTCCGTGTACTTGGCCGAGTTGTTGAGCAGGTTGCCGATCACCTGCGAGAGTCGCGCCGGGTCGCCGCGCAGCCACACGGGGGCGTCGGGCAGGCGCAGCGTGAGGGCGTGCTTGCGCTCGTCGATGAAGTGCCGGACGGTTTCGACCGCCTGATGAATCACGACCAGCAGGTCGAGCGGCTCCATTTGCAGCACGATCTTGCCCTGGCTGATGCGCGCCACATCGAGCAGTTCTTCGACCAGCCGGTTCATGTGCGCGATCTGGCGGTCAGCCACGTCGGTGGCCCAGGTGAGCTTGGCGTCGGGGGGCGCCAGGCGGCGGATCAGCTCGATCGCGTTCCTGATCGGCGCCAGCGGGTTGCGCAGCTCGTGCGACAGCATGGCCAGGAACTCGTCCTTGCGCTGGTTGGAATCGTGCAGCCGCTGCTCTGCCTGGCGCCGCACCACCAGCTCGGCCTCCAGGCTGCGGTACAGGCGCGAGTTCTCGAAGGCAATGGCGGCGCGCGCGGCCAGGTCCTCGAGCAGCGCTTGATCGACGCCGGCCGCTTCGTCGTCGACGATCAGCGCGCCCAGCACGCGTTCGCCCACCGTCAGCGGCAGCACCGTGCCCGCTCGTTCGCCCGGTGGGCCGTCCGGCGCCGGCCTGGGCGGCAGCGCGACCGGCAGGCGCGTTTCCAGGCAGCGGCAGAAGGCCAGCTGGGCTGCCGGCGGCAGCTCGTCGAAGCGGCGCGGCACGAACACGGGCGCGGCGCCGGGCTCGCCTGTGGTGCAGCTGAGCAGGCGGTCATGATCGGCATGCTCGTCGCGCATCACCAGGGTGCTGCTCGCGGCCAGCTGCGGTGTGACCAGGCTGAGCAACTTGCGCATGCGCACGTCGATGTCGAGCGAGCCGCCCAGCTCGGCGCTGGCCTGCGAGAGGAAGTTCGAGCGCCGCGTGCTCTCTTCGGCAGCAAGGCGTCCCGCCTCGGCCGCCGCCAGCGCGACCCTTTCCTCCGCGCGGCGGCGCAGGCGCTTTTGCATGCTGTGCAGCTCGACGAAGACGCGGATCTTCGAGCGCAGCACCTCCGGAATGACCGGCGACATGATGTAGTCGACCGCGCCCAGCGCGTAACCGCGCGCGGTCTGCATTTCGTCGGCATACGCCGTGATGAAGACGATCGGCGTGTGCGCCGAGCGTCGATAGCGCCGGATCAGCTTGGCGGTCTCGAAGCCGTCGATGTCGGGCATGTTGACGTCGAGCAGGATGACGGCGAACTCCTGCCGCAAGACCTCGCGCAGCGCCTCGTTGCCCGAGCGCACGAACACCAGGTTCTGGTCCAGCTCCTCGAGCATGGTCTCGAAGACGAGCAGCTTTTCGGGCAGGTCGTCGACGATGAGGATGTTGGTCTTCTCGCCCGCCTCCGGGTCGAGTTCGCCGAAGCCCGATACCGACGCCGAAGTCAGCGACACAGCCAGCCTCTCAACACGGCCAGCAGGTTGGTCGGCTCGACCGGTTTGCTGAGGTAATCCCAGGCGCCGGCCTCGATGCATTTCTGTCGGTCGCCCTTCATCGCCTTGGCAGTCACCGCGACCATCGGCAGCTCCCGCCCGCGCGGCAATTTGCGGATCGCCTGCATGGTGGCGATGCCGTCCATCTCCGGCATCATGATGTCCATCAGCACGATGTCGACGCTGGCGTCTTCTTGCACGATGCGGATCGCGTCACGGCCGTTGTCGGCCGAGACGATGAGCATGCCCTCGTCGTCGAGCACCGTGGCCAGCGCGAAGATGTTGCGCATGTCGTCGTCCACGATCAGCGCCTTCTTGCCCGCCAGCGGGTGCTTTCGGCGGTGCACCGCCTCGATAGCAAGCCGCTCTTCATCGGAGATGGAGGCCGGGCTGCGGTGCAAGAGGAAGGCGCTCTCGGCCAGCAGCGCTTCCAGGTTTTCCGCCTCGCGCAGCACGAAGCCGCCGCGGTGCTTGTGCCAGGGGCTGTCGGGACTGTCGAGGCTCGAATGCAGCAGCACCGGGAGCTGGCAGCAGCCGGCGCGCTGCTCGGTGGCTTCGAGGATGTCTTCCGGGACCAGACCGCCGATGCTCTCGTCGATCACCACGCAATCCGCTTGGCGCAGCAGCGCTTTCGCCGCAACGGCGTCGTCCACGACGGTGGCTTCGACTTCGGCTTCCAGGGCGGCCACGTAGCGGTCGCGCAGCGGGCCTGGGGGCATCACGACCAGCAGCTTCTTCGTGGTGCTCTCGACATAGCGGTGCAGCTCGGCAATGGCGGCGTCGACCGCGTCTCGCGACTGCAGCGGCTTGGCCAGGAAGCCGATCGCACCGGCCTGCAGCGCACGCTCGCGCGAGTCGTCGGTCGAGACCACGCAGATCGGGATGTGGCGGGTGACCAAGTCGCCCTTCAGGCGGTCGAGGATGCGCCAGCCCTGCATGTCGGGCAGGTGAATATCGAGCGTGATCACCGAGGGGTGGAACTCGCGCGTCATCGTCAGCGCGCCGGCGCCGGTGGTGGCGACCAGGCCCTTGAAGCCGTTCTGGCGCGCCGCCTCGAGCAGCACTTTGGCGAAGCCGAGCTCGTTTTCGATGATCAGCAGCACGCGGTCGCCGGTGCCGATGTCGCCGCGGTCGTCGTCGGCGACGTTGAGCGCGGCCATGGTGTCGGCATTGCTGGCCTCGGTGTCGAAAGCCCCGTCGGACACGATGGGCGTGGTGCCGCGGGGCGACGGACGGGGCAGCTCCTTGCGGCCGCTGTCGGCCAGCGGGGCCAGGCCCGAGTCGCGGAACTCCTCGCCCCCGATCAGACGCACATGGCGAGCGCTGCGCGACGGGTTGTAGCTCTGCGGCAGGTACAGCGTGAAGGTGCTGCCCTTGCCGGGCGCGCTCGCCAGCCGGATCTCGCCGCCGAGCAGGCGCGCCAGCTCGCGGCTGATGGCCAGGCCCAGGCCGGTGCCGCCGTACTTGCGCGAGGTGGAGCCGTCGGCCTGCTGGAAGGCCTCGAAGATGATCTGCTGCTTGTCGGGCGAGATGCCGATGCCGGTGTCGCTGACAGAGAACGCGATCACCTGGCTGGCGCGGCCCAGTTCCTCGTTGTCGAGCGACCAGCCGCTTTCAGCCACCGCGATGGAGAAGGCCACTTGGCCCTGGTGCGTGAACTTGAAGGCGTTCGACAGCAGGTTCTTGACGATCTGCTGCAGGCGCTTGACGTCGGTGACCATCGTGTGCGGCAGCGGCTGCTCCACGTCGATGACGAAGTCCACGTGCTTGGATTCGGCGAAGTGCCGGAAGCTGCGCTCCACCGAGCGGTGCAGGTCGTCCAGGCGCAGCTCGCTCACATCGACCGCCACCGTGCCCGACTCGATCTTGGAGAGATCGAGGATGTCGTTGATGAGCATGAGCAGGTCATTGCCCGAGGAGTGGATGGTCTTGGAGAACTCCACCTGCTTGGCACTCAGGTTGCCGCCCGGGTTCTTGCAGAGCTGGTCGGAGAGGATCAGCAGCGAGTTGAGCGGCGTGCGCAACTCGTGCGACATGTTGGCCAGGAACTCGGACTTGTACTTAGAGGTCAGCGCGAGCTGTTCGGCCTTTTCTTCGAGCGCCTGCCGCGCCTGCTCGACCTCCTGGTTCTTGCGCTCGACTTCCTCGTTCTGGTGGGCCAGCAGACGCGCCTTGTCCTGTAGCTCCTGGTTGGTCTGCTGCAGCTCTTCCTGGCGGCTTTGCAACTCCTCGGCCAGCGACTGCGACTGGGTGAGCAGGTGCTCCGTGCGGGAGTTGGCGTCGATGGTGTTGATGACGATGCCGATCGATTCGGTGAGTTGCTCCAGGAAAGCCTCGTGCGCCGGGTTGAAGCGCTCCAGCGAGGCGAGTTCGAGCACGCCGCGCACCTGGTTCTCGAAGATGACCGGCAGCACCAGCACGTCCATCGCCGTGTTTTCGGCGAGGCCCGAGGCGATGCGGAAAGCCTGCGAGGGCACGTTGGTGAGCAGGATCTTCTCGGCGTCCAGCGCGCACTGGCCTACCAGGCCCTGGCCCAGCGCAATCTGCTTGCCGTGCGTTTGCTGGCCGCCGGACGCGTAGCTGGCGAACAACTCCAGCACCGGCGAGTCGTCCGCTGTGTAGCTCATCACGTAGAACTCGGCCTGCTGCGCGCCGACCACGGGCGCCAGCTCGGAGAGGATGAGTTGA
>NZ_JACDCU010000530.1 GCF_013817365.1 Methylibium sp.
ACAAGCAGACCGTCGCTCTCAAGGACCTGAAGGACAACGCCGCCGCTTATCTCGGCGCCGCCAACAACAAGCCCGATTTCGATCAGGCCAAGGCGTTCGCCGACGGCATCATCGCTGGCCTCAGCGGCCTGACCGGCGACGAAAAGCTCCCGGCCAGCCAGGCCGCCAAGCTGTTCGACGCCTATGACAAGAAGAAGGCCGACGATCCCACCGACCGCACGTTGGGCAGCAAGGCCTGGCTGGCCGCGCTCGGCCTGGTCTGACAAACGCAAGCCGCCCCGTGGCCGACAACGATCCGCGGTCAAGGCGCCCGGCTGCCGGCCGGATCGACTAGCAACAAGGAGCAGCCGCCATGGCCGACACCGACACCACCTCCACAGCGCTCGACAACGCCTTCGCCGGCGTGGTCGATGCCCTCGTCGAACTGATGCGCTCGGGCGTGCGGCCCGACGTTCTGGAAGCGCAGCGCCTGCTACTGCAGCGTCTGGCTCAGCAAGGCGACGTGTTCCCCTCGCGCGTGCCGGCGCCGCTCAACATCACGGAGGTCGGCGGCTACCTCAATCTGCTCGAGAGCGCCGGCCAGCTCGACATGCGCGCGAGCGCAGTGGCCAGCGCGCTCGGCGTGGCCGGGCCGGCGCCTGGCAGCGCGGCGCTGGGTGGCGTGGTGCCCGTGGGTTTCGTCGAAGTGGCCAACGACCGGCCGGCCGGTGCGGCGCAGGCGTCGATCCCGCCGCTGTTGAGCGTTCGTGCCGACTTCCATGCGCCGCTGCAGACGGCGCTGGCCACGCTGCATGCCTCGGGCTGCGCACTGCCGCTGCGCGCGCCGCGCGCCACACTGCCCGCCAATCAACCGGGTGCCACGGCGACGTCACTCGATCTCGACCTGGCGCTGGCTGCACTCGGCCGCAGCCTGGAAGTCTTTCCTGGCACGCTGCTGGTCGATCCGACCTCGGACGCGCTCGCCATCGCGCGACCGGAGACGCCGGCCACCGAGCCCTTGCGGCTGGTGGCGCGCACGCTGGACGGCAGCACCATGGTCGCCGAAGCGAGTTGGGTCGCCGTGCGCGCCTCGGCCACGGGCATCGCCACCGATGCGCCCACGGCGGCGCGTTATCTGGAGGTGGCGCCGGTGCTGCAGACCGCAGGATGGCTGCACCCGCAGCCGCTGGTCGCGCCAACCGCATTGGCCAGCCGTGGCACACTGGTGCGCTTCGTCAACGTCACGGGCCTGGTGCCCGGGGAGACCACGCTGGGCGCGGAGTTGGCCCTGCTTTACCCACCGGCGGCGATCGCTCGCTCCGCGTTCGCGGCGTTGACGGCGTGGGTTTGGGACGGCAGCAGCTTCGCCGCACCGGTCTGAGGCGCGAAGCGCACGCAAGCCGGGGCCCGGCAAGTCACCACCTCAGAGCGACGTCCCGTTGCCGTCACCGACAAGGCAGCCGATGGAAGTCCTGCTTGCTCTTGCAACGCTTCTCGGTGGCGCAGCAGCGCTTTGGTACTTCAAGGACAAGGCGCTCCCACCGCGCGATCACGCACCGACCCGTGACGACCTCGCTTCCCTGGAAGCAAAGATCGACCGCATGCTCGAGGCAGAAAAAAAACCGCCTGGGCGGAGCGTTGCGGCAGAGGCTGTGGCCCCACCGAAGCAGGACGCGCTGACCGAACGCTTCGAGGCACTCAGCTCGGATCGGCAGCGCTTGCTGTCGCGGCTCGATCAGCTCGCCGTATCGCGCGGTGTTCCTACAGAAGGCTCGGACGCCTCCGCCCTCCTGGCCGCACTCAGGTTGCCGAAGCCGATCAATGAAGCCATCGATCGAGTGCTCGGCTTCACCAGCGACCTGGAGCGACGCAGCCTGCCTGACATCCAGCATTCGAGTTGGGTCACGACCATGACGGACGCCTGCGTCGAATTCCTGGACATGCTGATCAGGAACTCGGCTCTTAAGTCACCGTGAATCGCGAACTCGTGGTTCGCCTTGCCGCTCGATCACTTCGACGATCGCGCCCGCCATGCGCTGTGCCGCGCCGCGATGCGCTGCGGCGAACGTCAGCGCGCGCTGTGCCATGCCGGCTTGCCCGACTGAATCGTCGGCAAGAGCCACAGCGCGCACGACGCCTTCGGCCAGGCTGGCCACCCGCTCACTGGCACCCGCCGCGAGCGACAGCTCGGCCGCCTCGGCGAAGTTGAACGTGTGTGGGCCCATCACCACCGGGCAGCCGCAAGCCGCTGCCTCGATGAGGTTCTGGCCACCCAGTCTCTCGAAACTGCCGCCGAGCAGCGCAACACTGGCGCAGGCGTAGTAGGCCGGCAGTTCGCCCATCGAATCACCGAGCCAGACCGCGGCGGCCTGCGCTTGAGCATCGGGCGCACCGTGCGGCCAGGCGCTGCGGCGCGAAAGCGGCAAGCCGCTGCGTTCGACGAGCGCCGCCACCTCGTCGAAGCGC
>NZ_JACDCU010000531.1 GCF_013817365.1 Methylibium sp.
TCGTTGCGGTGAACGAGGATGGCGAAGCGCAGCGCGATCTGAAAAAGCTGCTCCATGAACTGCCCGAGGCACAACGCCAGGCGATCCTGCTGACGAAGGTGGAGGGGCTGTCGATTGCCGAGGCCTCACAGCGGACCGGAGCGTCGGAATCGGCCGTCAAGGTGCGGGTCCACCGCGGCCTCAAACGGCTGGCGGCACTGGTGAAGGTTTGACGACGATGAAGACCGAGACCCTGATCGACGTCCTGGCCCGCGGTGCCGGCCCCGCACCGCGGGCCGTCGCTGCTCGTCGTCTTTGGCCGGCGGCGGCGGTCGGCCTGCTGGCGAGCGCCGCAATGGCGCTGACATTGTTCGGCTCGATTCCCGCGGCGATGTACGCCACCCCGGCACCGTCGTTGCGCCGCTGCGGCAGATCGCGGGAGGCCGGCACTTCACGCCAGAGGACCACCCTCAAATCGTTGCGGAAGAGATCGAGTCGCTGCTGCAGGAGGTCGGCGAGTTCACGTCATCGCACTGAAGGCGATGCCGGAGGGATCGACTGCTCAGGCCCGCCCGCGGATCGGGTAGTCGTTGCTCATCACGAACTGGATTCCCTTCAACAGCGACTTCAGATCCGGACGGGCGAAAGGAGCGTTGGAGATGTCGATGATCTGCGTCTTTCCATCCGGGTTGATCACGAACAACGCTGGCTCTGCGAAAGGACGATCGGTCTCCTGCGGCGAACGCGGATCCGAGATGTACAGGCCGAGTTGGCGCATCTCGTCAATCGACAGACCATAGCCCACCGGGAACGTCCAACCGCATTCAGCCACTTGCGCCTCGGCCTTTTCCTTGCTGTCGGCTGAAAGTGTTGATACGGCAATCTTCGCGGCATCGAACTCGGCGAGCATTTCGTTTAGCGTGTTGAGATAGGTCTTGCAGAGAGGGCAATGCTTCCCTCGATAAATGATGAGAGCTCGCCAGCCCGAGCCCTCCGCAGGCGCCACACGCTCGCCGCAAACGGAATGCCAGACCATCTCCGGGAACTTCTCGCCTGCGGGCCATTTCGTCGTGTCCATCGTCTGTCCTTTATGTGTTCGGTTGATTGATTGATTGAACTCGCGTCCGGGCAAGGTATCCGTCCGACCGCTCAATGGTGCTTTCGCCAAGCGCATCAGGCAGCAAGAGCGTCGGCAAGTGCCGCAAGGTCGGCCACGTCGATATCCGGGAGCTCGGCCAGCGGAAACTTCTGCTGGGCCTCGCGCGCGATGAACGCCGCCTGCAGCCCCGCCCACTTCGCGCCCGCCACGTCCCACCCGTCGGCGGCCACCAGCATGCAAGCCGACGGAGCGACCTTCATCTCCTCGGCGGCCCAGCCATAGACGTCACCGTGCGGCTTGAACAATTGCGGCGTCTCGACGCTTAACCGCTGCTCGAAGCACCCCGCGAGCCCGGCATGCTTGAGCTGAGCCTCAACCCCCGCCTTCGATGAGTTGGTCAGGGTTGCCAGACGGTAGCCTGCGCGCCTCAGTCGCTCCAAGCAAGGCAGCACATCGGGATGCGGCGCAAGACTGCGCATTGCGCTCAGCGCCTGTCTGGCGTCCTCGGTGCCGATGACGACGTCGCGATTTCGCGCAAGCATCTGAAGAACCGCTGCACCGATCTCCATCAGATCGGCATGCTTGCCGCTGACCGTCATCACCAGAGAATGGTGCAGCGTCGTGGAGAACCACAAGCTCGCCCCGCGCTCGTCGAGCAAAACTTCGTTGACGCTTCGTCTGACCGGCGCCAGGTCGAGCAGTGTTCCATTGACGTCGAACAGGAGGACTTGCGGATGCAAAGCCTGATTTAGCATGAGTCCCCCCAAAGATCGATTGATGCGGCACGCGAGCCGACGAAGCAGAGCCGGCCGCGCCCGAAGACGGTTGCAAACGTGGGCGAGTATCGGGTGGTCATGCGAGTCCCGTTTTACGATAGGCAGAGCGCTGCGCAAAAGCGATTCGTCATGTTGTCTGACACCACGTGTCCAGCAACAACGGCGAGAGTTGCGCAAAGCTTTACGGCAAATGCCATGCCTTCCGGCCGCGGGTGCGCGGCCCGAAGGCATTAAGCGAGCGAGTTGCTCCCTGGAGTAGACGAGTCCGTCGGCGAACCGAAGGGACGCCTTCGGCATCCCATACAACGTTCATGACTTGCGGGCTCGTGACGCCGTTGCCTGTACGTGGGATCGCACGGCGCTTGACACTGGAGCCTGCTCCAAGGTTCAAGATGCCCCTGTCGCAACACGAGCCGCACGGCTCACGGCCCTGCGGCTGTTCAACGGCGACCGGCCCCATCAACCGAACAAAGGAGTGAAGCAATGGCTACGAAACGCAAGGTGGAAGTGTTCAGCGCGGGCTGCTCGGCCTGCGAAGAAGCGATCACGCTGATCAAGAGCATCGCCTGTCCCTCGTGCGAGGTGAGCG
>NZ_JACDCU010000532.1 GCF_013817365.1 Methylibium sp.
GGGATGCCGTGCAGCGCGCGGTGCAGCCTCGTGCGAATCTGCTCGGGGCCGATTCGAGCGCGGCATGAAGCTGCGCGTGAGCCGCAACGATGTTTTTCCGCGCTTCGAAGGTTGCTTGAACGCTACCTTCCGCAAGGCAGTATTGCCGCGCCAGCCAGCGGACTGGGTCGCCAAGCAATAGCTGTCGATCGCCTCACCGTGGACCAGAATAACAAGATCATTTGGAGCGCAGAAACTTGATCAGCGCTGCGATCGCCAAGACCACTGCGACGACGATCAGCAGTCCGGCCAACGCCATGCCGCCCATCATCCAGCCCATTCCGCCCATATCGCCCATATCGCCCATCATCATTTTCTGCCTCCAACGGACCCACTGCTCGAACTCAAACCATGTAGCCGATATCGGAAGCCCCCGTCGCGTAGGCGAACATGGTGCTCCTGATGGCCGACGCCGGTCAGATCATGGCGGATCGCCAGCGAAGAGGTGGGTGACCTTATCCGCATGGGGACCGACAAGGTGGGCGCCGAGGACGCCCACTGCTCTCTTCCACCAGAGAAGATCCAGCCCTTGCAGAGGCTGGACCGGCAACCGACAGAGGGCGGACGGCGGACGTAGGCTTACCATAGACACCGCGCCCCCTTGGCCGGCAAGGCACGGTCAAGTCGAAAGCTATTCGAATCTCAATGCGCATGGCTTGCGGATCAGTGACCTGTCAAGGTTCCGGCACGATGGGCCGGCGGCTTGCGCAGACCCACGTAGACAGCCGCCGCGACAATGCCGAACATGGCGTGCGCGACCAAGCCGACCCAATTCCTCGCTTCGACGAACCACGGGAACATTGCCGGGGCAATCAGATAGAAGTTGACGGCGTAGATGGCGACGACGCCGAACACCATGCCGATGAGCACCGCGGCGACCATGTCGAAGCGATGGACGAGCCAGCCGATGATGGCGCCGTAAACCGCCGACAGCGGCAGATGGATCATCATCGCGGTCATCATGGCCGTGAGCGAAAAGTCCGCTGGCGGCGGCAGGACATCCCGGCCCAGGACCATTGCCGCCATCATCCGGGGCGGCCCCCACGGGCTTTGGCCCATGAACAGCCAGACCAGCATCATCTCGGCCATCATGAAGACCACTCCGGCGATGACACCGGCCCAGACGGCGGCCTTCCAGTCGGTGATCTCGTGCACGTCTCCGACGGCGTTGCGGGCCGAGGGGTGGTGAATCGCGTTTGCCATGGTGTGTGCCTTTCGTTGCGTTCGCCCTTCCGCCGGGCCTGGATGCGCTTGTTCTTCTGCGTCGGCCTTTCCTCACTTCGGAGGAAACTTCCCGGCAAGCAAGTCCTTCATGAGCAAGACGAGTTCCCTCACCGGTCAAGGTGGCGAATCGCCGACGGCGCGTTTTTTCGTGACGACTTAAGGCTTATACGCAGCGGCCGGTGTTTCGGTTACAGCGCCTCCGACGCGGCTGCACTGGGCGGCTCCGGACAAACCCCCAATCGGCGAGTGGCATGTAACTACGGCTGCGCCTGCAGCGACTTAGCAGCAGGCGGCCGATCAAGCCGCCCAGCCCTTAACCCGATGCAAGCCTCACGGAGCATGCCCATGTCGAACTCCCTCACCACCCAGACCACCGCCGCTGCGCTCGCACTGGCGCTCGGCACCGCCCTCACATTGGGCCCCATTGCGGCCCAGGCCCAGCCGGCCGACAAGGAGAAGTGCTACGGCGTCGCAATGAAGGGCAAGAACGATTGCGCCGCCGGTGCCGGCACCACTTGCGCCGGCACCGCCACGCGCGACTACCAGGGCAATGCATGGAAGCTCGTGCCCAAGGGCACTTGCGAAAAGACCGCCTCCAAGACCTCCGACACCGGCTTCGGCCAGATGAAGGAGTTCAAGGAGAAGAAGGCCTGATCGGACCGGCGCCCGACGCCCGCCACAGGCTCGACCGCCGGCCGTCATGACCGACTCCATCCAGCGCACAGCCGGCACGGCCGCGGTGGGCGTCGGCCTGAAGTCGGCTCATGTGCCGGCCGTGCTGGGCCAGGGCGCCGCGGTGGACTTCTTCGAGATCCACGCCGAGAACTACATGGTGGCCGGCGGCCCGCTCCTGCGCCACCTGGAACAGGTGCGCGAGCGCTGGGCGCTGTCCGTGCACGGCGTGGGCCTGTCGATCGGCGGAGAGGGCCCGCTGGACATCCCGCATCTGAGCCGCCTCGCTCGCCTGCTCGAGCGCTATCAGCCGGCCTGGTTTTCGGAGCACCTGGCGTGGTCCAGCCACGGCGGCATGTGGCTCAACGACCTGCTGCCTCTGCCCTACGACTTGTCGACCTTGCAGCGCGTATGCGAGCACGTCGATCAGACGCAGCACCACTTGCGTCGCCGCCTGCTGCTCGAGAACCCGAGCACCTATGTCGAGTTCGCCTCGTCGTCGATG
>NZ_JACDCU010000164.1 GCF_013817365.1 Methylibium sp.
CAGGCCCACCGGGCCGGCGCCGACGATGACGGCATCGGTTTCGATGGGGCCGTCGTGGCGGTTCGCCGTCTGGCTCACCGCGGGGTTGAGTTGTGGTTCCATGAGTCAACGGGGCTCGGTCGGTCTCTTGAGCTGTTCGTTCAGCGGATCAGCTCGCTCAGCTTGTCGGGCTTGTCTTTCCACTCGTCGGCATCGGGCGGCGCCGCCTTGCGCTTGGTGATGCTGGGCCACTTCTTGGACAACTCGACGTTGATGGCGATGAACTTCTGTTGTTCCTGCGACACGTCTTCCTCGGGAAGGATGGCGTTGACGGGGCACTCCGGAATGCACACCGCGCAATCGATGCACTCGTCGGGGTCGATCACCAGGAAGTTCGGTCCTTCGCGGAAGCAGTCCACCGGGCAGACATCGACGCAGTCGGTGTACTTGCAGCGGATGCACGATTCGGTGACGACGTGGGTCATGACGTTGTTTTGATGAGGAGGCTGCGCTCTTCGGCGCGAGAACCCGTGATTTTAGTGGTTGCGGCTCTCGAGCTCGCGGGATGCGGCAGCGTCCGCGGTGGGGTCTCGGAGTGCGGCGCGCGGCAAGGCGCCAGCACCCACGCCCACGGTCACCACCGCCGGGCGGCCGGCATGCAGAACGCTGGCCTCGGCCAAAGTCGCGACACGGTGATCGCTGGTCAACTGGTCCGGCCAGCCGGCGCGCGAAACCACGGCCACCGGCGTGTCGGCGGCCCAGCCGGCATCCAGCAGCCGGCGCGACAGGGCGGCGAGCTGGCGCCCCGCCATGTAGAAGACTTCGGTGTCGGCACTGCGCCCGGCTTGCAGATTGCCTGAGCGCGTCATCGCCGTCGTGAGGCTCACGCTGCGGCCCGTGCCGCGCCGGGTAAGCGGGCGCTGCAGGGCAGCGGCCGAGGCAATGGCCGCCGTGACGCCAGGCACGACTTCAGCGCTCAGGCCGGCCTCGGTCAAGGCCTGGAGTTCTTCTTCGAGGCGGCCGAAGACGCTGGGGTCGCCGCCCTTGAGCCGCGCCACGCGCAAGCCTTCGAATGCAAACTTGACGAGCAGCGCGTTGATGCGCGTCTGGCCGGTCGAATCGCAGAACCCGCGCTTGCCCACATCGACCCAGCGCGCCTGCGGTGCCAGCGCACGCAGCGCCGGATCGGTGAGCGCATCGAACAGCACGACATCGGCTTCGCCTAGCCGGCGAGCGCCGCGCACGGTGATGAGATCGGCCGCGCCGGGGCCGGCACCGATGAAGACGACGGGATGCAAGGAGAGGGCTTTCATGCGACGAGCAGGGCACCACTGGTGCGGTTGGTTGTGGGATCGACCACGATCATCGAGCCGCCGATGCGATTGTCGGCATAGGCCTCGACCGGCAGCGGCGCCTGGGTTTCGATCTGCACGCGGCCGATTTCGTTGACGCCGAGCTGATGGGCGTTGGTATCGGCCAACGTGTGCACATCGCGAACGCTGTCGATCGCCGTGATGCGCGCCTGCACCCAGCGATGGCCGTGCCGGACCCAGTACTTGCGGCCGATTTGTGCGGGCTCGGTGTCGAGCCAGGCCAACGTGGCCGCGAAGCGCTGCGTCGTGACGAGGGGCGCCGCATTGTTCGGGGCCGCGCTCGCAATCCAGTCGCCGCGAGAAACGTCGAGCTGGCGGTCGAGTACCAGGCCCGCCGACTGGCCTGCTTCGCACCCGGCGACCACGGCGCCGGCGCGCCGCACTTCGGCCACCGTTGCGGTCTGGCCGCCGGGAAACACCTGCACGGTGTCGCCGGCCTGCACCTGGCCGTGAGCGATGCGGCCCCAGATCGTGCGCGGCCGATGACCGGTGCCCTGTTCGCCGGGACGGGATACGTATTGCACGGGGATCAGCAGCGCGCCGTCATGGCGCTCGTCGCTCGCGGGCAGGCGGTGGAGCAGTTCCAGCAGAGTGGGGCCGCGATACCAAGTCCACACAGTGGAGTGCAAGGTGACGTTGTCGCCGCGCAGGGCGGACACTGGCACCACGGCGGCCACCTCGATGTCGGCCTGCCCGGCGAAAGCCAGGAGCGCCTCGCGCACGGCAGCGAAGGCCGCTTCGGCGTCGGCATCGATGGCGTCGAGTTTGTTGATGGCGAACACGATGTTCGGCACACGCAACAAGCGGGCCAGGAGCGAATGTCGGCGGGTCTGCGGAAGCAGTTCCACCTGCGCAGCCGCGTGCCCGTGCAGCGGTTTGCGCGTGCGCCAGTCGAGCTTGGTGATGTCGACCAGCACGATGGCCGCGTCGCTGCCCGCGGCGGCGGTGACCATGTTGCGCGTGTACTGCTCGTGGCCCGGTGCGTCGGCGATGATGAATTTGCGCTGGCGCGTGGCGAAGTAGCGGTAGGCCACGTCGATGGTGATGCCCTGTTCACGCTCGGCTTCGAGGCCGTCGGTCAGCAGCGAGAGGTCGATCGGGGCGCCGGCGGCGCGCTTCTCCAGAGCGTCGAGCTGATCGGCGAGGATGGCGCGGCTGTCGTAGAGCAGGCGGCCGATGAGGGTGCTCTTGCCGTCGTCCACCGAGCCGGCCGTCAGGAAGCGCAGGGCGCGGTGGGCCACGGGGGGAAGGAGGGGATCGATCCGTGCAGGTTGAACGATTGCATGGCTCATCAGAAATACCCTTCCTTCTTGCGCCGCTCCATCGAGGCCTCGGAGGTGCGGTCGTCCATGCGGGTGGCGCCGCGTTCGCTGATGGTGACGGTGAGCGTCTCGGCCACGATCTCGGCGGCCGTGGCGGCCGGGCTTTCCACCGGGCAGGTGCAGGTCATGTCGCCGACGGTGCGAAAGCGAACCTGCGCGCGCTCCACCGTCTCGCCCGGCTGCGCGGGCGTCACTTCGGTCAGCGGCACCAGCAGGCCCTTGCGGCGGATCACTTGGCGATCGTGCGCAAAGTACAAGGGCGGCAGCGGAATGTTCTCGCGCGCGATGTAGAGCCAGACGTCGAGCTCGGTCCAGTTGCTGATCGGGAAAGCGCGGAAGTTCTCGCCCGGTTTGATGCGCGTGTTGAACAGCGACCAGAGTTCGGGGCGCTGCTCCTTGGGTTGCCACTGGCCGAAGCTGTCGCGGTGGCTGAAGATGCGCTCCTTGGCGCGCGCCTTTTCCTCGTCGCGCCGCGCGCCGCCGATGAGGCAGTCGAAGCGGTGTTCCTCGATGGCTTCGAGCAACGCCACGGTCTGGTGGCCGTTGCGCGATTCGAGCGGGTCGGCCATGCGGATCGTGCCCCGGCGGATGGAGTCTTCCAGGTGCCCCACGACCAGGCGTTCACCCATCTCCGCGATGCGGCGGTCTCGGAATTCGATCACTTCGGGGAAGTTGTGGCCGGTATCGACGTGCAGCAGCGGGAAGGGCAGGCGGCCCTCGAAGTTGTTGTCTTGCTGGCGCATCTTGAAGGCCTTCTCGGCCAGACGCAGCACCACGCACGAGTCCTTGCCGCCCGAAAACAGGAGTGCGGGGCGTTCGAAGGCGCCGGCCACTTCGCGCAGGATGAAGATGGCTTCTTCTTCGAGCGCGTCGAGGTGGCGCTGGTCCAGGTGGGGCAGCAGGCGGTTCGGTTCGAGGGCGGCGTTCACTGCGGGGCTCCGATCATCGAGACGGCGGGTTGTTCTTGTCGTGTCGCGTGCAGCCCGCATTCCTTGGCGGACTCGTCCTCCCACCACCAGCGGCCGGCGCGGAAGGGCTCGCCGACCGCGATGGCGCGCGTGCAGGGTGCGCAGCCGATGCTGGGCATGAACTCGTCGTGCAGCGGGTTGTAGGGCACGCCTTGCGCGGCGATGTAGTGCCACACGTCGCCCCAGGTCCAGTCGGCCAGCGGATTGAGCTTGAGACGCCCGGCGTCATCCTGATCGCGCTCGGGCACTTCGCCGCGCGCATCGCTTTGCTCGCGACGCAGGCCGGTGACCCAGGCGCTGCGCTGCCCGAGCATGCGCGAGAGCGGTTCGAGCTTGCGGATGCCGCAGCAGCGCTTGCGCAGCGGCAGGCTGCTGTACATGGCTCGCTCGCCGTGGCTGCGCACGAAGTGGATCACGGCCTCTTGTCCGGGCCGATAGACCTCCACCGGCAGCCCGTAGTGCTGTTCGATGCGGTCGATCAGCGCGACCGTCTCTTCATGCAGCATGCCTGTCTCCAGCGTGCCGATGGCGATGGGCAGCGCATGGCGGGCGATCAGGTCGGTGACGACCATGTCTTCGGCGCCCAGGCTGGTCGCTTGCACGATGCGCCCGGCGTGCTGGGCGGCCGTGTCTTTCAGCAAGGCAAGCGTGCGCGCGACACGGGCGTCGAAGCCGTCGGTGCGGCGGGCGTACAGGGCCACGGCATTCATGTCGTGAGCGCCCCGGTTTGGCCCCGAAGCCGATGAGCGGACAAGCCGGCTCATATCGCTGCACCCGGATTGTTGAACTCGATCACGGGCTCGCGGGCCAGTTCGTCGGCGGCGCCCGGCGGCAGCGCGAACAGCGGGCGGCTGTCGCGCACGTCGCCCTGGTAGTGAGCGGGGAAGAAGCCCATCGCGCGCTCGGCCGCTTCGCGGCTCTCGCCGGCACGCAGCAGCACGGCGTCGAAGCCGGTGCGTGCGAGCAGCGGCATCATGTCCACCACGACCTCGCCGGTCGCGCGCACTTCGCCGCCGTAGCGAAAGCGTGTGCGCAGCAGCCGGGCCTGGCTGTAGGCGCGGCCGTCAGTCCATTTGGGGAAATGAAGCGCGATCAGGGAGAAGCGGGGCAGGTCAGCATCGATCTCTTCGATATCTGCATCATTCGGGACGGCCACGCCCACCGGCAAATCGGCCGGCCATTGAGCGCGCGCGCCGTGCCATTGCTGCAACGTGAGCAACTGCCTGGGCGCCGGAGTGATGCTCACCATCGGGCCGTCTTCCCCACCCACGGTGTGCCACTCGTCGCGATGGCGATCGATGTACTTCATCACGCGGCCTCCTTCGCCGTGCTGCGCCGCACCGCATTGGCCGCCGACTTGAACGGCTCCAGGCCGACGCGCTTGACGGTGTCGATGAAGTGCTCGTTGGCTGCCGTCCGCTCGCCGCGGTAGGTCTCGATCACCGCCTCGATCACGTCGGCCACTTCGTCGGCGGCGAAGGACGGGCCGATCACCTTGCCCGCCACCACCTGGCCTTTGCCCATGCCGCCGGAGAGCAAGGAGCCGTCGGTGCCGGCGAGCGAGACCTGGTACCACTCCTTGCCGTCCTTGTCGACGCCGAGGATGCCGATGTGGCCGCTGTGGTGGTGGCCGCAGGAGTTGATGCAACCGCTGATGTGCAGGTCGATGTCGCCGATGTCGTAGAGCTCGTCGAGGTCGGTGTAGCGCTCGGTGATCTGCGCGGCCAGGGGGATGGAGCGCGCATTGGCCAGACCGCAGAAGTCGCCGCCGGGGCAGGCAATCATGTCGGTGAGCAGGCCGATGTTGGGCGTGGCGAAAGTGGCGTCGCGTGCGGCCTGCCACAGGGCGTAGAGATCGGCCTCGCGCACCCAGGGCAGCAGCAAATTCTGGTCGTGGGTAACGCGCGCCTCGCTGCCCGAATAGCGCTCGGCGAGATCGGCCGCAGCTTCCATCTGCACGTCAGTGGCATCCCCGGGTGCAAGCCCCGGGCGCTTGAGCGAAAGCGTCACTGCGCGGTAGCCGGCGAGTTGGTGGCCGTGCACGTTGCGCTCGAGCCAGCGCCCGTAGGCGGCGGGCGCATCGGCCGGGGCGCCATCGCCGGTCGAGGCACGGGCCGCCACGCCTGGCGGCGGCTTGAAACCGGAGGCGACGCGGTCGAATTCGGCTTGCGGAATGATTTGTGCGTCGCCATCGACGTCGCGGTTCAGGATCGCGTCGAATTCCTTTTCGACCTGCTCGACGAAGCGCTGACCCTCGGCCTTGACCAGGATCTTGATGCGCGCCTTGTACATGTTGTCGCGCCGGCCGTAGCGGTTGTACACGCGCACGATCGCCTCGATGAAGACGAGGATCTGCTGCCACGGCAGGAACTCGCGCACCAGCGCCGCAGGAATTGGCGTGCGGCCCATGCCGCCGCCGGCCAGCACGCGAAAGCCGATTTCGCCGGCGGCGTTCTTGTGCAGGTGCAGGCCGATGTCGTGCCAGTAGGTGGCGGCGCGGTCCTCGGCGGAGCCGGTCACCGCGATCTTGAACTTGCGCGGCAGGAAGGCGAACTCGGGATGCAGGCTGCTCCATTGGCGCATCAGTTCGCAGTAGGGCCGCGGATCGACGTACTCGTCGGGCGCCACGCCGGCCAGCGCGTCGCTTGTGATGTTGCGGATGCAGTTGCCGCTGGTCTGGATGCCGTGCATGTCCACATCGGCCAACAGCTCCATCACGTCGGCGGCCCGCTCCAGGGGAATCCAGTTGTACTGGCAGTTCTGACGCGTCGTGAAGTGGGCGTAGCCGCGGTCGAACTCGCGCGCGATCCTGCCGAGCTGGCGCAACTGGCGGCTGCTCAACTCACCGTAGGGCACGGCGATGCGCGCCATCGGCGCATGACGCTGGATGTACCAGCCGTTCTGCAGGCGCAGCGCGCGAAATTCGTCCTCGCCCAGGGTGCCGGCAAGGTGGCGTTCCAGCTGGTCGCGGAATTGCGCGGCGCGTTGATGGACGAAGCGGCGGTCGAAGTCGGTGTATTGGTACATCGTCGTTTCTGCCGAAAAATGGGTTCAGTGAATGACCTTGAGCCCGGCGCCGAGCAGCGAGGCGCAAAGCAGGCCGCGTACCCGCCGCTCGGGCATGCGGCGGGTGAGTTGCGCGCCGATCCAGATGCCGGGGATCGAGCCGATCAGCAGCGTGGCCAGCATCGCCCAATCCACATGCCCCAGCGTGGCATGGCCGATGCCGGCCACGAGGGTGAGCGGCACGGCATGCGCGATGTCGGTACCGACCAAGCGCCGCGTTTCCAGGCGCGGGTGGAGCAGCAGGATCAACGTGGCTCCGATGGCGCCCGCGCCGATCGAGGTGATCGACACCAGCACGCCGAGCAGCACGCCCGAGGCGACGGTCCAGGCGGCCTTGCGCTTTTCCGGCAACCAGCGTTCCAGGCGCAGGCCGAGCCGGTGCCATGTGGATTTGAAGGCCACGACCAGCGCGGTGAGCAGCAGCGCGATGCCGAGCGAGAACGCCAGTGCGCCGCTCCAGGCCTTGGTAATGCCTGTCAGATGCATCAGCGCGACCATCCCGATGGCCGCTGGGAGGCTGCCGGCCAGCAATTGCAGCAGGATGCGGTTGTCGATGTGCTTGTGGCGCCAGTGCGCCACAGAGCCTGAAATCTTGGTCAGCCCGGCAAACCACAGGTCGGTGCCGATCGCCACTGCCGGGGGCAGCCCGAAGACGCCCATCATCAGCGGCGTCATCAACGAGCCGCCGCCGACGCCGGTCATGCCGACGATGGCGCCGACGCCGAAGCCGACGAGAACTGCGATGAGATCCATGAGGGACTGCTGCGCTGCCGCAAAAAGTTGCCGAAATTCGACTGTACGGAGCGCATGCGCGAATGCGAACGACAGATAATTCGGTTGCTTATCGCGAATCGGCATAACGGCGGCTCAAACGCCGTCGTCTGGCGGGGTAATTCGACGCAGGGTGGCTGCCTCCCGGCAATGCCCATCGGTCGCGCCAATAAAAACGGCCCGGGGCGAACCCCGGGCCGAAAGGTACCTGGAACCTGAGTTCGCGAGGTACCGAGGAGACAAGCTTTCGAAAAGGCGCCGGAGATACCGGCCACGCTCTTCAGATACTGCGTCGGTCTCCCGAGTTCAAGATGCAGAACCGAACTTTTCAGTCGGGCGGCTCAGCGGCTATCGCCCCCGAGCCCGTCCTGCTTTTAGCGGCGGGCCTTGGCGGTGGCCGCTTGCGAAGCCTTGACCGCGCTGGTGTTGATCGCCTGGAAGTTGGCTTCCGCCACGTCTTGCGCTTGCTTGGCGGCCTT
>NZ_JACDCU010000533.1 GCF_013817365.1 Methylibium sp.
CAGGTCAACGTGCCGCAGCTCTACGCCGACATCGACCGCACCAAGGCGCGCCAGCTCGGCGTGGCCGTGACCGACGTGTTCGACACGATGCAGATCTACCTCGGCTCGCTGTACGTGAACGACTTCAACAAGTTCGGCCGCACCTACACCGTGCGCGTGCAGGCCGACGCCGCCCACCGCGCGCGCGCCGAAGACGTGGGCCTGCTGAAGGTGCGCTCATCGACGGGCGAGATGGTGCCGCTGTCGGCGCTGATGACCGTGCGCAGCAGCTTCGGTCCGGAGCGCGCGATGCGCTACAACGGCTATCTCTCGGCCGACATCAACGGCGGCGCCGCACCCGGCTATTCGTCGGGCCAGGCACAGGACGCCGTGGAGCGCATCGCCGCCGAGACGCTGCCGCCCGGCATCGGCTTCGAGTGGACCGAACTCACGTATCAGGAGATCCTGGCCGGCAACTCGGCGATGTGGGTCTTCCCGCTCGCCATCCTGCTCGTGTTCCTGGTGCTCGCCGCGCAGTACGAGAGCCTGACCCTGCCGCTGTCGATCATCCTCATCGTCCCGATGGGTCTGCTCGCGGCAATGACCGGCGTGTGGCTCGACGGCGGCGACAACAACGTGTTCACGCAGATCGGGCTGATCGTGCTCGTCGGCCTGAGTGCGAAGAACGCGATCCTGATCGTCGAGTTCGCCCGCGAGCTGGAGTTCGCCGGCCGCAACCCCGTGCAGGCCGCCATCGAGGCGAGCCGCCTGCGGCTGCGCCCGATCTTGATGACCTCGCTGGCCTTCGTGATGGGCGTGCTGCCGCTGGTGCTGTCCACCGGCGCCGGCGCCGAGATGCGCCAGGCCATGGGTGTGGCCGTGTTCGCCGGAATGATCGGTGTGACGGCTTTCGGCCTGTTCCTCACGCCGGTGTTCTACGTGCTGCTGCGCCGGATGGCGGGCAACCGGCCGCTCAAGCTGCATGGAGAAGTGCCGCATGTCGAAGCCTTCGCGGGTTCGCCCGCTGCCGTCGGTGCCGGCGGCGCAAGCCTGAAACCGTTGCCCGCCGCTCCCGTGGCGCACCTCGAATGAGCCCCGTCCTGCTCCCTCTCCCGCCTGCGGGAGAGGGCGGGGGTGAGGGTCCACCGCATGAGCCCTCTCCCCCTCTCCCACGAGGTCGCGGGAGAGAGAGCAAGGCCGCAATCCTCTGCCCTGTGCTCGCAAGACATCGACAACATCCTTGAAAGGCAGCCTCATGAAACCATCGATCGCCGCCAACACGAACCAACGGCTTCCGCGCTCCATCCTCGCGCCTGTGTTCGCCGCGCTGCTCCTTGCGGGCTGCGTCACGGCGCCCGCCATCGATCCGGCCGCTCTGCCCGTCGCACCCGCCGCGTTCAAGGAGCGCGACAACCGCTGGACGCTCGCCGCGCCGGCGGAGCCGCAGGCGCGCGGCCAGTGGTGGCAAGCCTTCGCCGACCCCACGCTCACCGATCTGGTCGAACGAGCAGGCCTCGCCAACAACACCATCCACGTCGCGACCGCGCGGCTCGCGCAGGCACGCGCCCTCCTGCGGGCGACCGACGCCAACCGAGCGCCGCAGATCGGCATCGGCGCGAGTGCGTCACGCGGCACCCAGGCCGACACCGGCAGCGCGGCGACGACCTTCCTCGGCGCCGGCGCCGATCTCGGCTACGAGCTCGACCTGTTCGGCCGGCTCGCCACGGCCAGCCGCGCTGCGGCACTCGACGCCCAGGCGCGCGAAGCGCTGCTGCAGAGCACGCGCCTGCTCGTGCAGGCCGACGTGGCCCGCACCTATCTCGCCCTGCGCGCGGTCGATGAGGAACGCGCACTCGTGCGCGAAACCGTCGCCGCCTACCGCGACACGCTCGGGCTCACCGAGCGCCGCTACCAGGCTGGCGACATCGCCGAGCTGGACGTCGCGCGCATCCGCACCGAAGTCGCCGCGACCGAATCCGAAGCGCTCGCCCTCGACCGCCAGCGCGCGGAGCTCGAACACGCACTCGCGGTGCTGGTCGGCGAGGCCGCCTCCGGCTTCGAGATCGACGCCACCGACTGGGCGACCGCACTTCCGGTGATCCCGCCCGGCGTGCCCAGCACCCTGCTCGCGCGCCGGCCCGACGTGTCGGCCGCGCAAAGCTCCATGCTCGCCGCGCAGGCGCGCGTGGGCGTCGCGCAGGCGGCGTGGTTCCCGAACCTCTCGCTCACCGCCTCGGGCGGCTATGCGTCACCGGAACTCGGCGACCTTTTCCGGTGGTCGGCACGTGCCTGGGGCATCGGCGCGCTGCTCTCGCTGCCGCTGTTCGACGGCGGCCGGCGCGAGGCCGGCGTGCAGAACGCGAGCGCCGAACTAGACGCTGCACTTGCCGGTTACCGCGAGCAGGTGCTCGTGGCGTTCCGCGATGTCGAAGACCAGCTCTCCGCGCTGCGCCTT
>NZ_JACDCU010000165.1 GCF_013817365.1 Methylibium sp.
CGCCAGTGGCGCGCCCGAAGGTTGGCGGATTTCAGCGGCCCGAGTTCATGGCCTTCGTGAGTTCGCGCATCGAGGCCACGAGGCGGTCCACGTCCTGCCTGGAATGGAACAAATGGGTAGAGATGCGCAGCGGATGATGCGGCGCGGTCGAGCCGATCACGGGCACGCCGGTGTTGCGCACCACGATGCCGTACTGTTCACGCAGGCGGGTCACGAAAGTGCCCGACTGGGCCGTTTCGGCGTCGGCTGCGGCGCCTGGTTGCAGCATCAGGCTCGGCCCGTGGAACGGATTGAACGAGGTGAGGGCCGAGACGAGTTCCGGGTCGCCCATCGGCGAATAGAGATAGTCCACGCCCCAGGTCTGAGCAATCTTCTGTTTCAGGTAGGCCGACAGCGCGAGGTCGTGGTCCTCGATGGCCTGGCGGCCGATCTGGTCCCAATAGACGCAGGTTTCCGAGAACGCCTTGAGCATCGGGTAGTTCGGGTTGCCGATGCTCTGCACAAGCGAACCGATGGCGTAGGTGTCGGCGTTGTCGTTGGTTCGCGGTCCGCTGACCGTCCGGTTGGTGTTGGTCGGCCAGAAGTTGAACAGCGGCAGCGGGTTGAAGCTGCTGACCCGGTTGCGGATGTACAGGATGCCCGTGCCGCCGGGACCGCACTGCCACTTGTGGCCCGAGCAGGCCCAGAAGTCGATGCCGGTTTCGTGGAAGTTCAGGTTGAACATGCCGGTGGCGTGGGCGCCGTCGACGATGGTCATGATGTTGTGCTGCTGCGCCAGCATGGCGAGTCGGCGGAAGGGCAGCATCGTGCCGGTCAGGAAGGTCGGCGCCGAGAAGCAGAAGGCCTTGGTGTTGGGCGTGATGGCGGCGGCGAACAGGTTCACGTAGTCCTGCGCCGTCTGCGCATTGCCGACCGGCAGGATCACGCGCTTGATGATGACGCCCTTGCGGACCGCCAGCAGATTCATCGGGCCGTTGCCGCCCGGGTGCTCGTGGTTGGTGGTGATGATCTCGTCGCCTGCGTTCAACTCCACGCCGGCGAGGATCTTGTTCATGCCGTCGGTGGTGTTGTAGGACATCACCATTTCGTCGAACGTCGCCCCGAACCCGGGTGCGATGGCTGCGCGCATCGGCCCCGTGCCGCCCAGGTTCTCGCGGGGGTTGCGTGCCACCTCGCGGTTGTAGTCGTCGAAGGCCTTCAGGATGTGCTTGGGCGTCGAGCCGGTGGTGCCAATGTTCATGTAGAGGATCTGCGGGTCGAGCACGAACGCCGGATTGGGTTCGCCGAGCCGGAAGTTGTCGGGCGCTGCCAGCGCCTGGGTGGGCAGGCCGAGCAGCGGCAGCGCGCCGGCTGCGGCAGCGCCCGCTCCGACGAGCTTGAAGAAATCCCGGCGACGGTTTTCGGTTGGCAGTTGGAACGACAGGTGGGGATCACGATTCGACATGACGATTCTTTCCTTTGAACAGTTGACTAAAAGAGTACCCGGGCTCGCTCCCGTGATGGATAGCGCTCTGTCTGCCCTGGGCAAACGAACGCTTCACTTCACTGCGACAGCGGAGATTTCCACCGCGACATCGCGCGGCAGGCGGGCGACTTGCACGGTGGCGCGAGCGGGGGGCTTGCTCGTGAAATAGGTGGCATAGACGGCGTTCATCTTCGCGAAGTCGTTGAGATCCTTCATGAACACGTTGGTCAGCACCACGTTATCGAGTGTCATGCCGTCGGCCGCGAGCACGGCTTTCAGGTTGTCGAGCACCAGGCGCGTCTGCTCCTCGATGGAGCCCGTGTTGAGCTGCTTGGTCTTCGGATCGATCGGAATCTGCCCTGCAAGGTACAGGGTGTTGCCGTGTTTGATCGCCTGCGAATAAGGCCCGATCGCTTCGGGCGCGTCTTTCGAGGCGACGACGGTCTTTGTTCCAGGAACGGCGCAGCCGACAAGGCCTGCCACAACGACGATCACGGGCAGTAGCCGGGTCATCGCGAATAGTTGACTCATATGCAAGCACCTCCTCAGTTGTTGACCAACTCCATACTGGAGCAGTGCGCCACAAAACCACGTAGGCATCAAACGGGATGCGCGAGTCCCGAAACTGCGAAATTCGCCTCTGCAAGGGCCATCACGCTGCGCCGAATGCGTAACGTCTAGTTACTTATTGGTGTGCAGTCGTGGAACTTGTGTGCGGAGCCGCAACACGCGGCGAGGTGCTTGTCAGCCGAGAGATGCTGGTCAAGGCGCCGATGGTAGCGATGCCATCCCGCCGTTAGACTGCGCGCCATGGTGACGACGACCGGTTTCACCGTTTCTCGTCGTCCGCGCCGAGGCGCAGGCGGCATCACGCTCGGCGATGTGGCGCGGCTGGCCAGCGTCTCTCCCATCACGGCGTCGCGTGCGCTGAACACCCCCGACCAGGTGGCGCCGGAAACCCTCGCCCGTGTGCGCGAGGCGGTCGCCCGCACCGGCTACGTGCCGAACCGGTTGGCCGGCGGCCTGGCCTCGGCGCGCAGCCGGCTCGTGGCCGCGGTGGTGCCGACCATCACCGGGCCGGTGTTCATGGAAATGGTGCAGTCGCTGACCACGGCACTCGCCGATGCCGGCTACCAGCTGATGCTCGGCCAGAGCGGCTACACCGAGTCGCGCGAGGACGCGCTGCTCGAGGCCATCATCGGGCGCCGGCCGGACGGCATCGTGCTGACCGGCATCATGCATTCGAGCGAAGGCCGCCGGCGTCTGCTGGCCAGCGGCATTCCGGTGGTCGAGACCTGGGATCTGACGCCGACGCCGATCGACATGCTAGTGGGTTTCTCCCATGCAAACGCCGCCGCCGCCGTGGTGAGACACCTGCATGCCAAGGGTCGTCGCCGGCTCGCACTGCTGAGCGGCGACGACGAGCGGGCGCTGCGACGCAACCGCGGCTTCGTCGAAGAAGCGCTGGCGTTGGGAGTTGCGCACGATGCCGCGCAGATCGCGATGCACCTCGTGCCCGCGCCGACCACGTTGGGCGCCGGCCGCGCGGGGCTGGCCAGGCTGCTGGAAGAGGCGCCTGATATGGACGCGGTGTTTTGCAGCTCCGACTTGCTGGCGCTCGGCGTGCTGACCGAGGCTGCAGCGCGCGGCATCGCGGTGCCGCGACAGATTTCGGTGGTCGGCTTCGGCGACCTCGCCTTCGCCGGCAACACCCACCCGGCGCTGAGCACCGTGCGCATCGACGGCACCGGCATCGGCCAGCGCGCCGCGCGCTTCATCGTGGACCGGGCCGAAGGCCGGCCGGCCGGCGAGAAGGTTGTCGACGTGGGTTTCCGAATCGTCGAACGCGCCAGCAGTTGATCAGGGCTTGCACTAGGTTTTGCTTCCTTGCAATCAACAACGGTAGCGCTACCATCATTGTTCGATAGCGCGATGGCCTGCTGACGCCGCGCTGACGCCGCCTGCCGCACTCTTCGGGGAGACACTCCAATGAACAAGTTGCTATCCACTTTCTGCCTTGCCGTCGCCGCCCTGGCCGGCGTGCCCGCCCACGCTGCTCCCTGGCCGGAAAAGCAGATCACCATCGTCGTTCCGTTCCCGCCCGGCGGCTCCACCGACACGCTGGCGCGCGCCATCGCGCCGAAGCTGCAGGAGCAACTCGGCCAGAACGTGATCGTCGACAACAAGGCCGGCGCCACCGGCACGATCGGTGCCGGGCAGGTCACGCGGTCGGCGCCCGACGGCTACACGCTGCTGGTGACCTCGCTCGGGCCGCTCGTGATCGCACCGCACCTGATCAAGACCATGCCCTACGACGCGCTGAAGGACTTCGACCTGCTCACGGTCGCCGTGCAGGCGCCGAACGTGCTGGTGGTGCCGGCGGCGTCGCCGCTGAAGACGGTGGCCGACGTGATTGCGGCGGCCAAGAAGGACCCGGGCAAGATGAGCCTCGCGTCCTCGGGCAACGGCTCGTCCGACCACCTCACGGCCGAGCTGTTCTGGCTGCAGACCGGCACCAGCGGCACGCACGTGCCGTACAAGGGTGGCGCCCCCGCCATCCAGGATCTGCTCGGCGGTCAGGTCGATGCTTCGTTCCAGAACGTCAATGCCGTGATGCAGCACATCAAGGGCGGCAAGCTGCGCGCCATCGCGGTCACCGGCGAGAAGCGCTCTGCCGTGCTACCCGAGGTGCCGACGCTCGCGGAAAGCGGCGTCAAGGGCGTCGATGTCTATTCATGGCAGGCGGTCGCGGCGCCCAAGGGCCTGCCGGCCGACGTGAAGAGCAAGCTGCACGCGGCGGTGGTGACTGCTCTGAACGATCCGCAGATCAGGAAGCAGTTCGCCGACATCGGCATCGAGGTGGTCGCCAACACGCCCGAGCAGTTTGCCGCCTTCCAGCAGGCCGAGTTCGCACGCTGGAAGAGCGTGATCGAGACGCGCAAGATCACGGCCAACTGAAGCTCCTCGCAACCGGAATGTTCGACATGGCGCTGCACTCCACGCCCGTGGTCACCGCGATGCGGGTGATCCCCGTTGCCGGGCGCGACTCGATGCTCATGAACCTGAGCGGCGCGCATGGCCCGTTCTTCACGCGCAACCTCCTGCTGCTGACCGACAACGCCGGGCGCACCGGCGTCGGCGAGGTGCCGGGCGGCGAGACGATCCGCCAGACGCTGGAAGATGCCAAAGGGCTGGTCGTCGGCCAGCCGGTGGGCGACGTGCAGCGCGTGCTGCGCATGGTGCGCGAGCGCTTCGCCGAGCGTGACGCCGGCGGGCGCGGCCTGCAGACCTTCGATCTGCGCACCACGATCCATGTCGTCACCGCCGTCGAGGCGGCGCTGCTCGATCTGCTGGGCCAGCACCTGGAGCTGCCGGTGGCCGCGCTGCTCGGCGAGGGCCAGCAGCGCGAGTCGGTCGAGATGCTCGGCTACCTGTTCTTCGTCGGCGATCGCGGCAAGACCGGTCTGCCGTACGCGAGCCCGGGCGACGAGGCGGCCGACGCCGACGACTGGCAGCGCCTGCGGCACGAGGCGGCGATGACGCCGGAGGCCGTCGTTCGCCTCGCGGAGGCCGCGCGTGCGCGCTACGGCTTCAACGACTTCAAGCTCAAGGGCGGCGTCTTGGCGGGCGAGGTCGAAGTCGAGACCGTGACGGCCCTGCACGAGCGCTTTCCCGAAGCGCGCGTGACGCTCGACCCCAACGGCGGCTGGCTGCTGAAGGACGCGATCCGCCTCATGCGCGATCTTCACGACGTGGTCGCGTACGCGGAAGACCCGTGCGGCGCGGAAGAGGGCTATTCCGGCCGCGAGGTGATGGCGGAGTTCCGTCGTGCCACCGGCCTGCCGACAGCGACCAACATGGTAGCGACCGATTGGCGGCAACTCACCCACGCGATGTCACTGCAGTCGGTCGATATCCCGCTGGCCGACCCGCATTTCTGGACCATGGCGGGCTCGGTGCGCGTGGCGCAGACCTGTCGCGACTGGGGCCTGACCTGGGGTTCGCACTCGAACAACCACTTCGACGTTTCGCTGGCCATGTTCACGCACGTCGGTGCCGCGGCGCCGGGGCGCGTGACGGCGATCGACACGCACTGGATCTGGCAGGACGGGCAGCGCCTCACCCGCGAGCCGTTGCAGATCACCGGCGGACACGTGCAAGTGCCCAAGCGGCCGGGGCTGGGCATCGAGCTCGACATGGCCGAGGTCGAGAAGGCGCACCGGCTCTACCTCGAGCACGGCCTGGGCGCGCGCGACGATGCCGCCGCGATGCAGCACCTGCTGCCGAACTGGTGCTTCGATCCCAAGCGCCCCTGCATGGTCCGCTGACCCGCCCGAATTCAGGAGTCCACGACATGACGACCGCCTACCAATCGTTTCCCAATCGCCTGCGCCAGGATCTGCTGGCCGGCAAGCGCCTGATCGGCTGCTGGTGCTCGCTCGCCAACCCGATCACGACCGAAGTGCTTGGCGTCGCCGGCTTCGACTGGCTGTTGCTCGACGGCGAGCATTCGCCGAACGACGTCACCACCTTCATCCCGCAGTTGATGGCCTTGAAGGACAGCCCCAGCTCGCCGGTCGTGCGGCCTTCCTGGAACAACCCGGTCGAGATCAAGCGACTGCTCGACGCGGGCTTCTACAACTTCCTCATTCCCTTCGTGGAAAGTGCTGACGAGGCGCAGCGTGCGGTGGCCGCCACGCGCTATCCGCCGCAAGGCATTCGCGGCGTGTCGGTGGCGCAGAGGAGCAACCGCTTCGGCACGGTGGCGGGCTATTTCACCGGCATCAACGATCAGATCTGCGTGATGGCGCAGATCGAAAGCCGCGACGGGCTCGCGGCGGCGGCCGACATCGCTGCAGTAGACGGCATCGATTGCGTGTTCATCGGCCCCTCCGATCTGGCCGCCGGCCTCGGCCACCTCGGCAACGCGGCGCATCCCGAAGTGCAGGCCGCGATCGTCTCGGTGGTCGATGCCGCCCGGGCACATGACAAGGCGGTCGGCATCCTCGCGCCGGTCGAGGCCGATGCGCGGCGCTACATGGAGATGGGGGTCAGCTTCGTCGGGGTCGGCAGCGATCTCGGTGTCTTCCGCGGCGCCACGCAGGCGCTTCGCGACCGCTATCTCGCCTGAAGGAGAACCGATCATGAGCAAGCTCGGATTCATCGGCCTGGGCATCATGGGCGCGCCGATGTGCGGCCACCTCATCGACGACGGCCACACCGTCTTCGTCCACGCGCGGCGTGGTGCGCCGGCTGCAATCAACGGCCGCGCCACGGAGGCGCTGCGCGTGCACCGACTTGCGAGCCCGCTGCAGCTCAGCGCCGGGTCAGGTAGACGAACATTCCGTCGATCGACTTCCGCTGGTCTTCACGAACCGGTTCGCACAACAGCCGCGTGACCTCGAAGCCGTGCCGCGCGGCGAGCTCCCGCAGGTAGCGCTCCGATTGCGCATAGCGCAGGCTCGGCAGCAACTCGAAATCTCGCGCTCCACTACCCGCGAGTTCCGCGGAAAAACAGAACATGCCGCCCGCCTCCAGGACCCGGTGCACGGCAGCGAACACCGGCGCCAGATCGCCGACATAGATGAACACATCGGCGGCCAGCACCAGGTCGAAGCGTTCGTTGGTGGTGCTCAGGTACTCGACGATCTCCGCCTGCACAAGCTGTTCGTAGACGCCGAGCGCGCGGGCCTTGTCCAGCATCCGGCCCGACAGATCGACGCCGGTGAGTTGCCTGGCCATCGGCTTGACGAGCGGGCCGCACAGGCCGGTGCCGCAGCCCAGATCCAGGGCCGATTCGAAGCGGCGGGGGCTCAGTCTTTCGAGGTGCCCGATGAGCACCTTGTGCGCGCGGTAGTGCAGAACCTCCACCAGGTGCTCGTCGAACTCGCCCGCATAATCGTCGAACAGCGGCTGCACGTAGTTCTTCGGCGCGGTGGCGGGAGCGTTTCGGCCACCGACCGAAGCCAGGTAGTAGCCATTCAGTTCGGCATTGGCGCCATGGGCGATGGCTTGCTCGAAGGCGTGCGCCGCTTCGTCCAGGCGCTTGGCTTCGCGCAGGATGCCGCCGAGATTGCTCCAGGCTCTCGCCCGGGTGGGGTCGATCGCCAGAGCCCGCTCATAGGAAACGAGTGCCTCGTCGTGGCGATTCAGGCTTTGCAGCGTCTGGCCACGACGCATCCAGATTTCGGCGAGCCCGCCATCGAGCGCAAGGACCTTGTCATGGCCGGCCAGCGCTTCCTCGTGGCGACCCAGATCGCCGAGCGCACTGGCCCGGTGGATCCAGGCATCGCGGTTGTCGGGCTCGACGGCCAGCACCTGATCGGCGGACTCCAGCGCCTCCTGCGGCCGCGACAGCGCCAGTTGCGTGGCAGCCAGGTTGGCGAGCACCGAGACCCGTCCCGGCACCAGGGCCAGCGCGGCAAGGAAGTGCTGCTGCGCCTCGGCGAAGCGGCGCGCGCCGAAGCAGGCCA
>NZ_JACDCU010000534.1 GCF_013817365.1 Methylibium sp.
TGACTTGAAGAGAAAGCTCATGCGCTACATCCGCAAGTACAACGAACAACCCAAGCCCGTGAAGTGGAAGTACTTCGATCCAACACGGCGAATTACTCCCGATTCAATCGTTACGGCCCACTAGTGGAAAGAGTGGCTCGTCCATGGCTTGGATGACTGCCGCAGCGGCCAGGTGCAAGAACTTCGTTTCCTGCCATGTTGGCGCGTCGATAGACGACGTCCCCGCCGCGTTCGTCTCGTCAAATCCATCCCTTAGCGTGCTCTGAACGAGGTCGTAGCAGCGGTTGAGCATGATGTTAGCCAGGAAGGGCTGGGACTCCAACTGCGCCATGTCGAAGGTGCTCGACTCCTGTTTCCGCGTCTCCGCCACGGTCACTGCCGCCGCATGGTGCATCACGGCGTAGGCCCATACGCGTGCCATGTTGTCGCGACCGACCCGCTGGCTTCCCATCAGGTTCAAGGCATGGGCTCGGATCGTGCTCAGTTTGAGCGTCCGCTCTTGACCGATCGAGCGCAGGTGCCGGGCCTGCTTCGTGTTGCGCCCGTCCGGAGCGTCCTTGGACGTCGGAGCCTTCAGGATCTCCAAGAGTTCGTGGTTCTTGATGCTCTGCGTACCCGCGAAGAGCGCCCGCGTTGCGAACTGGTGGAGATTCGGGTCGACGAGTCGGACCCGCTCCACGGGCACATCGAGGCAGAGCGAGAGCGTGTCGATCAAGATGCTCTCAAGCAAGGTGTGGCCCTCGTACACCGAATTGGCCTTGCCGTCAGGGCCCGCCGTCGAATGGTGGTGCATAGGATGCTTGGCGCGGTGTCGGGTAGGAGCCTCACCTCCCCGCCTGCTGCGCCTTTTTGCCAAGAGTCTGTCAGTTGCGCTTATCGGCAGCTTTCGCTGTCGACTTGAGCGCGGCTCTGTAGTTACAGAGGCTGCGCTGGCGACCCTGTACCGATGCTCGGACTCGGCCGTACGCCGGCACCCGGCCGGCCTGCGCGAGTCACCGATGCGCTACTGCGGTGATCGGGCTGAGCAGAATGCCCTGGCGAGAGCAGCGTCCCGGCGCTGCAAGGCTTCGGTTCTGCTTCACTACACCCGATCGCCTTGCCGCTGTGCGACCGTCGAGCGTCGCGCCCTTGCGCCATTCGAAGACCACCATAGGGCGGAGCACCCGGACGTCGCGCGACTGCGACGGCCGAGGGTGGCTCCCCCTTAGTGCTGGCGCGAAAGGCCGCTACGCCGCGAGCTGTTCGATGCTGCTCTCGAAGGCATCACGCCCTACTTCATTGCCCCACACCGTCCAGCCCGGCGCCGGCTCTCGCCCGAACAGCTCCAACCGCGGCCCGGGACTGGCCCGTTCGACCAGCGCACGGACCGCCGCCGGCTTTTCGCTGTGTCGCCCGCGCGGCAACTCGCTCCAGCTCCTCAGCGAATGGTCGGCGAACGGGCAGGACCCGCGCACGCCGAGCAGCATGAACTCGTGTGAAAGCCGCCAGTAGTTGCCCATCCCCATTTGCGGCTTGACCCAAACGAAGCAGCTCCGGTACTCGAAGCCCCAGGCCTCCAGGATCCTGCGCGCCTCGAACAGGAAGCCATTCGTCGTCCACAGGTGCAGGTGGGCCGATTCGGCGGCGAGGTCGGCCACCGGCAGCGCCGAAATTTCATCGACCGACATGCCGGGGTAGTGATTGCTCGTCGCGCCACGGCTGGCCTGGTTGTCGTAGCGCCAGGGCGGGTCCGCGTAGATGGTGCCGAACTTGACCCCCCTCGCCTTCAGTTCCTCGAGGTCGGCGACCTGCAGCAGGCCTGGCGCCTGGAAGCGAGCGGCCGACTCGCCTCTCTCCGGTTGCGGCGCGACCGACCTGACGAGCTCGTCTGGGTTGACGGGTTCGTTGGCCGCCCGCTTGCCCTCCACGTATTCGTTGAACAGGGTGTCGGAGATGCGCGCAAGTTTCTCGCAGCGGTGCGCCTCGTCCTTGGTGATGCCGGCGGCGGCAAGCACCTCGCGCTTGCCAGGCTGCTCTGCAAGGTCAACGTTCGGAAGGTTGCGGCCGGTCACCTTGGGCAGCGCCGCGGACAGCTCGCCGAGGCGGCGCCTGGCCCTCAGCCGGATCTCGGCGACCCATTGCTCCATCTGAGGGTCCTTGGCCATGCGTGCTTAGTCGCGCACAGCCGCCGCCTTGTCGGCTATGGTCTTGACCTCGGGGATGTTCTGTGCAGTCGCAATGGTTGCGAGAAGCGAGCGCGCCTCGTCGTAGCTGTCACGAGTCGGCGTAATCCGGCCACCCGGAGTCGGCATATACAGGCCACTCGAGGTGGCGCCGAAGGGCATCTCGAAGCGCCCTGTGAACGGCGTTATTTTGCCGTGTTTGCGGATGGTTTCGGGAGGCTCTTTTTCGGTGCCGGTCCGACCTTTGGATCGCGGTAGGACGGCCCGTC
>NZ_JACDCU010000535.1 GCF_013817365.1 Methylibium sp.
CCCCCGGCGCACGCGGCGCCGAGGCGCCGCTGGCCCTGGCGGCGCTGGCCGAGGGCCGAGCGCGCCGCGCCGAGGTCAATGCACTGCGGCCGCTGTCGGCTTCGGGCGAAACCGAGTGGCGCCTTGCGCCCCGCCCGCCACTTCGCCTCGCTGTCGAGGGCGGCCCGGCCTGGAACGGCTACCTCGGGCTGCAACTGCAGACCCGCGGCAGCGCACCGGCCGGCGCGCGCGCCTACCTCGCACTGGTCGAGGACCTGCCGGCCGATGCACAAGGCAATGCACGGGCACGCCGGCTGGTGCGCGCCGTGGCCGGCCCGATCTTCCTCGGCGCCGGGCCGACTCGGGAGCTGCGCGCACTGCGCATTCCGGCAGGCGCCCATCCCGAGCGACTGCGTGGCGTGGCATGGTGGGTCGATCGCGATGAGCGGCTGCTCGGCATCGCGGCCGAAGGCTGCGTTCGCTAACGCGACGCACGGCCGTCTCGACATCCCACCCCCGCATGCCCCCTCCCTAGCTCAAGCGCCGGCTGCTCGCGCTGTGGCTGTCGATCTTTGCGGTGGCCGCCGTCCTGGCTTGGCTGGTGTTCGCGCTCGGCCGCGAAGGATCGCAAGCCCAGGTGAGCCGGGCCGAGCAAAGCGGCATGAGCGGTTGCGAGGGTCTATGAGTACGACATCGAACTGGCCGAGGGCACGGACATCCGTGTCGAGATCGATGCAGTGGCCGGCAAGCTGCGCGAGGCCAAGGCCGAGCTGATCAAGATTGGCCACATGCCCGGCGCCGAGTAGCGCGGCGGCCGGCGGGCCGCCTCGTAGAATGCGGGCCTCGACCCTGCGGAAACGGCGCCCCCTGGGCGCCGTTTCGTTTTTGCGAAGCCCCGCCATGACCTCCACTCTGCCCAAGTCGTTCGAACCCGGCCCGATCGAGGCCAAGTGGGCGCCGCTGTGGGAGGCGCGCGGTCTGTTCACGCCGACGCTCGATGCCGGCAAGCCCTCGTTCAGCATCCAGCTGCCGCCGCCCAACGTGACGGGCGTGCTGCACATGGGCCACGCGTTCAACCAGACGATCATGGATGCACTCACGCGCTATCACCGCATGCTCGGCCACAACACGCTGTGGGTGCCGGGCACCGACCATGCCGGCATCGCCACGCAGATCGTCGTCGAGCGGCAGTTGCAGCAGCAGGGCATCAGCCGGCACGATCTCGGCCGCAAGAACTTCGTCGCCAAGGTGTGGCAGTGGAAGGAGCAGTCGGGCTCCACCATCACCGAGCAGATGCGCCGGGTCGGCGCCAGCGTGGACTGGGCGCACGAGTACTTCACCATGGACGAGAAACTCTCGCCGGTGGTCACCGACACCTTCGTGCAGCTCTACGAGCAGGGCCTGATCTACCGCGGCAAGCGCATGGTGAGCTGGGATCCGGTGCTCAAGTCGGCGGTGTCCGACCTCGAGGTGGAGAGTGAGGAAGAAGACGGCTTCCTGTGGCACATCCGCTATCCGCTCGCCGATGGCTCGAGCGAAGTCGTGGTGGCGACCACGCGGCCCGAGACGATGCTCGGCGACACCGCGGTGATGGTGCATCCGGAAGACGAGCGCTATGCCACGCTGATCGGCAAATCCGTAAAACTGCCGCTGTGCGAGCGCGCCATTCCGGTGATCGCCGATGCTTACGTAGACCGGACATTCGGCACCGGCGTCGTCAAGGTAACGCCGGCGCACGACGTGAACGACTACGCCGTCGGCCAGCGCCATGGCTTGCCGCTGATCGGCATCCTGAACCTCGACGCGACCGTCAACGACAACGCTCCGGCGGCCTACCGCGGACTGGACCGCTTCGTCGCGCGCAAGCGCGTCGTCGCCGACCTCGAGGCGCAAGGCTTCCTGGTCGAGGTGAAGAAGCACAAGCTGATGGTGCCGCGCTGCGCGCGCACCGGCCAGGTGATCGAGCCGATGCTCACCGACCAGTGGTTCGTGGCAGTCGCCAAGGCGGGCCCCGGCGGCAAAAGCATCGCGAAAAAGGCAATCGATGCGGTGGCCTCGGGCGAAGTGAAATTCGTTCCCGAGAACTGGGTCAACACCTTCGACCAGTGGATGAACAACATCCAGGACTGGTGCATCTCGCGCCAGCTCTGGTGGGGCCATCAGATTCCCGCCTGGTACGGCGAGGCCGGCGAGCTCTTCGTCGCGCGGAGCGAAGACGAAGCGCGAGCCAAGGCGGAGATGACCGGCTACCAGGGCGCCCTTACGCGCGACCCCGACGTGCTCGACACCTGGTACTCCTCGGCCCTCGTGCCCTTCTCCTCGCTCGGCTGGCCGAGGCAGACGAAGGAGCTGGAACTGTTCCTGCCTTCGAGCGTGCTCGTCACCGGCTACGAGATCATCTTCTTCTGGGTCGCCCGCATGATCATGATGACGGCGCACTTCA
>NZ_JACDCU010000166.1 GCF_013817365.1 Methylibium sp.
GAGGCCTTGAAGATCGCGCGGCCCAGGTTGCCCTGCAGCAGCCGCACGCCGGCGTGTGCGTCGAAAGGATCCGCCGCACTGCGCAGCACGCCGGCATCGCCCGACGCGGCCGGCGCGGCGCGCCATGCCAAGCGCCCACCGTCGTCCGCCAGCCAGGGCTCGTTCGCATACGCGCGCAGGCCCTCCCCCATCACGGTGCGCACATCCTCGTGCAGCAGGCCGGCATCGAGCAGCTCGCGGATCAGCAGGCCCATGCCGCCGGCCGCATGGAAGTGGTTCACGTCGGCCTGCCCGTTCGGGTACATGCGCGCGAGCAGCGGCGTCACGGCGGAGAGTTCGTCGAAATCGGTCCAGTCGATGGTGATGCCCGCGGTGCGCGCGATGGCCACCAGGTGCAGCGTGTGGTTGGTCGAGCCGCCGGTGGCGAGCAGGCCGACGATGGCGTTGACGATGGCGCGCTCGTCGACGATCTCGCCGATGGGGGTGTACTCGCGGCCCAGCGCGGTGAGTGCGACGACGCGGCGCGCGGCCTCGGCCGTGAGCGCATCGCGCAAGGGCGTGCCCGGATTGACGAAGGCCGCACCCGGCAGATGCAGGCCCATCACTTCCATCAGCATCTGGTTGCTGTTGGCGGTGCCGTAGAAGGTGCAGGTGCCCGGCCCGTGGTACGACGCCATCTCGGCCTGCAGCAACTGCGTGCGATCCGCCTTGCCCTGCGCGAACAACTGGCGCACCTTGGCCTTGTCGCTGTTGGGCAGGCCCGAAGTCATCGGCCCGCCGGGCACGAAGATCGCCGGCAGGTGACCGAAGGCGAGTGCGCCGATCAGCAGGCCCGGCACGATCTTGTCGCAGATGCCGAGCATGAGCGCGCCGTCGAACACCGCGTGGCTGAGCGCGATCGCCGTGCCCTGCGCGATCACGTCGCGAGACCACAGCGAGAGCTCCATGCCGGGCTGGCCCTGGGTGACGCCGTCGCACATGGCCGGCACGCCGCCGGCGAACTGCGCCGTGGCGCCGGCCTCGCGCGCGGCGCGCTTGATGATGTCGGGGAAGGTGGCGAGCGGCTGGTGCGCCGAGAGCATGTCGTTGTAGGACGAGACGATCGCGATGTTGGGCGCGCGCTGTTCGCGGATGGACAGCTTGTCGTCCGCGGGCGAGGCGGCCATCGCGTGCGCGAGATTGGTGCAAGACACGCGGCCTCGCGCGGGGCCTTCGTCGCGCGCCGCGGCCATGCGCGCGAGGTAAGCCGCGCGGCCTGCGCGGCTGCGCTCCTGCACCCGCGCCGTCACGCGGGCGACTTCGGGGTGTATCGCCATGAATGGACTCCTGCGGGCGCCCTGCCCGGGTTCCGATTCAGTGTAGTGGGCGCTCGTCGCACCCCTGCGCACCGTGCGCGATCCCCTTGTTGCTACATTGACGCCACGGCTGACGGCCCGGCGCGACCGCGCGGGAGCGGCTCCACGCACGAAGGGCCTCGAGGAATGCGCGAGAACGCGAACAACGATCGGTTCGACTTGGTGCTGTTCGGTGGCACCGGCGACCTGGCGATGCGCAAGCTGCTGCCCGCGCTGTTCTACGGTGTGCGCGACGGGGGGCTGGCAGGCGCCACGATCATCGGCGCGGCCCGCCAGCCGCTCGGCATCGATGAATATCGCGCGCTGCTGACGGAGCAGGTGCCCCGGCACATCGGTGAGGCCGACTTCGACGACGCGGTGTGGCAACGACTCCTGAGCCAGGTGCGCTACGTGGCGATCGACGCCACGCAGCCGGCCGACTTCGCAGCGCTCGCCGCGCAACTCTCGAACGATGAAGCGGTGCCGCGCGTCTTCTACCTCGCTACCACGCCATCGCTCTTCATCCCCATCTGCCAGCACCTTCAGAGCGCGGGTCTGGTCACGCCGGCGACGCGCGTCGTGCTCGAAAAGCCACTGGGCCGCGACCTGGCGTCGTCGCGCACGATCAACGACGCGGTCGGCGAGATCTTCACCGAGGAACAAACCTACCGCATCGATCACTACCTCGGCAAGGAGATGGTGCAAAACCTCATGGCGCTGCGCTTCGGCAACACGCTGCTCGAGCCGCTGTGGTCGCGCTCCTACATCCACGACGTGCAGATCACCATCGCCGAAGAGCTCGGCGTCGGCACGCGCGGCGAGTTCTACGACAACACCGGCGCGCTGCGCGACATGGTGCAGAACCACGTGCTGCAGTGCCTGTGCATCGTGGCGATGGAGCCGCCCGCTTCGATCAATGCCGATTCGGTGCGCGATGCCAAGCTGCAGGTGCTGCGTTCGCTGCGGCCCTACCTGGAGGGCGACCTGCCGCACAAGACCGTGCGCGGCCAGTACCGCTCCGGCGCCATCGAGGGCGCGCCGGTGACCGGCTACCTCAAGGAAGACGGCATCGCGCCCAGCAGCCAGACCGAGACCTTCGTCGCACTCAAGGCCGAGATCGACAACTGGCGCTGGGCCGGCGTGCCCTTCTACCTGCGCACCGGCAAGCGCATGCAGGAGCGGCTGGCCGAGATCGTCATCAACTTCCGGCCGGTGCCGCATTCCATCTTCGAAACCGCCAGCGGCACGCCTCACAACCAGTTGGTCATCCGACTGCAGCCCGACGACGGCCTCGGGCTGGAGATCAACACCAAGACGCCCGGCGACAGCATGCGGCTGTCGCCCAAGCTGCTGAACCTGGCGCTGCGAGACACGCGCGAAGCACGCCGGCTCGACGCCTACGAGCGCCTGCTGATGGACGTGGTGCGCGGGCGCCTGGCCCTGTTCGTGCGGCGCGACGAACTCGAAGCGGCCTGGGCCTGGATCGAACCCATCCGCGACGGCTGGGACCGCAGCGGCGAAGCCCCGAAGGGCTACACCTCGGGCACCTGGGGCCCGGCCGCGTCGAGCGCGCTGGTGGGGCGCTTCGGCTGCGCCTGGCACGAAGAAGACTGAGTCGAACGACAAGGAGGACGCCGAAATGGAAGACCGCAACGACGCACCGCTGCCGGGCACGCTGGCCCTGCGGGTTCTCGATTCGCCCGAGGCTTTCGCGCAGGCGGTCACGGCGGCAGTGGGCGAGGCTGTGACGACGGCAGTGCGCGAACGCGGCACGGCCTCGCTGGTCGTCACCGGCGGCAGTTCACCGCGCCTGTACTACCCGCTCATCGCCGCACTCGACCTGCCGTGGTCGCGCGTGCACATCACGCTGTCCGACGAGCGCCAGGTTGCCGCCGAGCATGCCGAGAGCAACGAAGGTCTGGTGCGCGAACTGCTGCTGCAGGACCGTGCCGCCGCCGCGCGCTTCACGCCGCTGTATTGCGGCGAAGACGACGCACAGGCCAGCGTGGCCGCTGCCACGCAACGTCTGCAGGAGCTGCCGCGGCCTTTCGATCTGGTGCTGCTCGGCCTGGGCAACGACAGCCACCTGGCCTCGCTCTTTCCCGGCGCACTCGGCGTCGAAGCCGCGTTCTATCCGCGTTCGAACGCGCTCGTCTGCACGATGACTCCGCCGCCCGGCATGAAGCCGGCGCTGCCGCGCCTGTCGCTGACGCTCGCCGCGCTGCTCGACAGCCGCCGGATCGTCATCGCCGCGCAGGGCCTTGACAAGCGCGACGCCTTCGAGCGCGCCGCGCGGGGCCAATGGCCGCTGCCCTCGCCGCTGCGGGCGCTGGCCGAGCATGCGAGCCAGCCTGTCGACTTCCTCTGGTGTCGTTGAGATGAAACCTTTCTTTTTCGACGGCGCACGATTCAGCGATCGCCTCGGTCGTGCCGACGAACAACGCCCCACCGAGCACTGAGATGACAAGCGCCTCACCGCAATACCCCTGGCTGGTTGCCGACATCGGCGGCACGCATGCGCGTTTCGCGCTGGTGCGCGGCGATGACGGCGCACCGACCGACATTCGCTCCTACAAATGCCGCGACTTCGCATCGCCGCAGACCGCCGCGCTGGCCTACCTGTCGCAGGTCGCCGCGCCGGGCGCGCCTGCTGCCGCGCCGCGGCGCGTGGCCTTGGCCCTGGCCACGCCGATCGATGGCGATAGCGTGTGCATGACCAACAGCGACTGGTGCGTGTCGCGCGCCGACATGGCACGTGCGCTCGGCGCCGACGAAGTGCTGCTGCTCAATGACTTCGAGGCGCTGGCCCTGGCGCTGCCGCAACTGGCCGCTGCGCCGGGCGACACCGCCGTGCAGTGGATGACCGCGGCACGCCCCGACCGTTCGCTGCCCATGGCAGTGATCGGCCCGGGCACCGGCCTGGGCGTGGCGGGCTGCGTGCCGGCCGGCCGCGACTGGGTCGCACTGGCCTCCGAGGGCGGCCATGTCACGGCCGCCGCGGCCGATGATTTCGAAGGCCAGTTGCTGCGCGTCATTCGCATCGAACACCCGCATGTTTCGGCCGAGCGCATGCTCTCGGGCACCGGCCTGCCCCTGCTGCACCGCGCGGTGTGCATCGTGCGCGGCACGCCCTGCGACGAAGACCTCGAGTCTGCCGACATCACGCGGCGTGCGCTCGACGAAGGCGACAAGGATTGCCTCGCGACCCTCGACAGCTTTTGCGCCATGCTGGGCGGCTTTGCCGGCAACGTGGCGCTCACCCTGGGTGCGCGAGGGGGCTTGTTCGTGGCGGGGGGCGTCGCGCAGAAGCTTGCCGCCTATCTTGCGCGCTCGCGCTTTCGGGAGCGCTTCGAGGCAAAGGGTCGATTCGAGTCCTACCTCGCCGCCGTTGCCACCGGCGTCATCGTCGTGCCGCACCCGGCGCTTGCGGGCGCTGTGCGTCATCTTGCACAAAACATTCCAGGCTCGCGCGATTGAAGTGCGGCGGGCTGCTCACGCGGCGCGCCGGCTCGCTCCTGCGACTACTTCGGGCCGGGCGTTGCGAACGCCTTGCTGACGACCTCGCATGTGACGCGAAGGTCCGCGCTTCGGAGGGAAAAGCAGGGGACCCGCTCGGCGAGGTGTACGACGGCGTCCAGACCGTGACCCGGGTGAGCCAGTGCGTTGAGCACGGTGACATACATCCGGGCGCCCGCCTCCGCGGGGCTGATGGCCCGCAACACGGGCGGATGCGGTCCCGCTTGATAGCGCACGAAGATCACGGCTCCCAGCGCGCAAGGTGCGCACACGGCGGCAGCAGGCAGCGCCGGCACCGGCACTTGCAGGGTGGCACCGAAATCCAGGATATCGCCCACCGGCAGGGGGTAGGCCGGTGGAGGAAGGCGCTTCAGGTGCAATGCGCGCGGATAAGGAAGCACGCGCAGCGAGCACAGGTCGATGGGGCTCAGTTCGTCGCTCATGTAGCGAAAGCCATGATGGAGAAGTCCCCAGGCTGCTGTGGATTTTCCGTGGCCCGAGTCACCGGCGAGCAGATAGGCATTGCCGCTGCTCTCGAGCGCCGCGGCATGAAGGAACAGCAGATCGGGACGCCTTTGCTGCAAGGCAATCGTGAGGTCTTTTTCGAGATCGAACAGCAGCCGGCCCATCCCTAGGACAGTGACCGCCGCTCGGTCCCTGCAAGTCAAGAGAAACTCGCCAGGACGGGAAGTGCCCGCAAGGATGTAATGCAGATCGGGCCGATGCTCCCCGAACTCTGCCGTCAAGGCCGAATAGTTGGCCGCCACGGCACTCGCGAGGAGGCCGTCGCTGCAGACGACCTGCACGCGCTGGCCGAATATCAGGAACGAAAGCGTCTGCAGCAGCAATGCGGCGTCAGGACGCTTTGGCGCGATGAGGCCATGAGGTGGAACCCCTCGAGACCCGGTGACGTGCCTGCTGCTGAACCCTGTGCTCGCGACCGGCCGGGCCTGCCCGTCCACAAGACGCCGTCACGGCCGGCAGAAACGACCGATGTGTCATTGAGCTGCCCACCCTAGCGCATGGCTTTGGCCTACTTCGGAAGCTTGTCAGGCTTGCCGATCTTCGGAGGCTTGCCAGGGTTAGGCTTGCCGGGCTTTTTCCAAGCATCCGGCTTCGTGGAGCCTGACTTGGCAAACGACGGGGTAGCCATCAGCGTCAGGACCGCCGGCGTCACATATGCCGCCCGTTTTACGAATTCACGACGCGAATCGGTGAGCTTGGACATCTCGCACCTCCTGAGTTGCCTTCAACCAAACACAGAATATCCTAGCCGCTGACAAGCAGATGCAGATGCTGCAGCAGCGAAAGGGTCTTTGCGACATCCTCGAGCGCCGTCTCTTCGTCCACCATGAACTCGCAAGCGAGGGCCGCGGCGATCGCCTGTAGCGTGGCCCGTTCGTCGCACATCCGCCAGATGAAGGCGGCCGTGCGATTAAGTTGGTGGATCTGGTCGGAACGCATGTCCAGCACCAGCAACTCTCCGTCGATCTCACGAACCATCAAAGACTCTTCGCGTCGAATTGCCATGCTCACGATTTCTCCGCTGTAGCTCACGCCGACTTGCGATAAGTTCGACGGACATGACAGTGTCGGCAGATTATCAGAGGCTCACCGCAGCCGAGTCGCAGTCCGGATTGCCGCTGGTCGGTCAACTCCTGGCCTATGCCGCGACCGGCGCGCCCTTGGGCCACGACAACCGACAGTTCGCCTGGCGCCCCGAAGGCGTCAACGCGCGGCAGTTCCAGTGGGCTGTCGACGGTGGGCTTGGGCCCTTGCTGCATCGTGCAACGCGCGATTGCGCCGACGTCGTACCCACGGCGTGGCGGGAAGCGTTGCTGAGTGCCGACCTCACCGCGCGCGTGCGGCATGGCAACCTGGTGGACAGTACGCTCGAAATCATCGAGGTCTGCGCTGGTCTGCAGGCGGGTGCGACCCTGCTCAAGGGGATTTCGGTCAGCGAGGAGTTTTATCCCGCCGAGCACCTCAGGCCGATGGCGGACATTGACGTTCTCATACCGGCACACGCCTACGCATCGGTGGAGGCCGCTCTGCTGGAGTGCGGCTACGGCCGGCTGAACCATCCGGCGATCGATGGCCATCATCATGGTGCGCCGCTCCGTCATGCCGCTCGGCGCACGATCGTCGAGCTTCACACCGTTTTGTTTCGAAGCGATTCGCCGCTTTGCGAACGCTTGCTTTTCAGCTTGCCCAATGTGCTGCGCCGCTCGGTCCGCTCGCTCTACCACGCAATGCCGGTCAAGCGCCTGAGCCATGAACTACAGCTTGCTTACATCGCTTCATCATGGTTCAACGACTTGACCCAGTGCAAGGTACACCCCAGTTTCGTTGCATCGCTGCTCGATGCGGTCTACCTTCTTTCGGCCTGCCGACAAACGCTTCAGTGGAAAAAGATGCTCGAATGGCTGGACAACGACATGGCCAAGGCATCGCTGTACACGATGGTGACCTACCTGCCCCGGTATGGCGTGGAGCCGCTGTCGCCCGCAGACCTTGCGCTGCTCGCTTCGGCGCAAAGACTCGTGGGGCCGATCCAGTTGAGGATGATTCACCGAATGCTGGATCGACATCTGATCGGCGGCAGGCCGTGGAACTTTGCTTTTCCTCCGCCAGTTCCCGGGCGCTACAGCGTCTCACAACAGTTCAGAAAAAAGATTCTGAGCCGACTCCGGTAGTCAGGATCGACGCTCGACGCGAGCAACTTTCCCTTGCAAAGGCGCGCGCGAAGACGCATGCGCATTGCGATCACGGCGTCCGGTACACGCCGGCGCGCCGCCGGCACTCTGTCTGCGCCTGCGCACCGGCCAGCGAATTGCAGCGCGTGAGCGTCTCGGCGCGCGGCTCGTGCTACTGGGCCAGGGCAACGACAGCCACCTGGCCTCGCTCTTTCCCGGCGCACTCGGCGTCGAAGCCGCGTTCTATCCGCGTTCGAACGCGCTCGTCTGCACGATGACTCCGCCGCCCGGCATGAAGC